>DATLVT010000264.1:0-9895 GCA_035577105.1 Polyangia bacterium | reverse complement strand
CCGCGGGCGGGCTGGCCACCGACGAGACATATTGAATCGCCGTCAGCGTGTGGGCGCCCAGCGCCAGCGTCACGTTCACCGTGAACGTTCCGCCGTCCGAGCCGTCAGCCGCGATGGCCAGATCGCCCCCCAGCTGGGTGCTGCCCTCGAAGATCTTCACGACAGCGCCCGGGGCGGCGCCACCCCCGCGCAGCGTGGCCACCTGACCGCTGAGGTGATCAAGGCCCAGCGACGGCGCCGCGGGACCGGCGACGGGGCCGGGGTTGCCGTCGATCAGGGTGCCGGGCAGCGACCCGTCCGGCGGACTGGCGGCGGCGAAGCCGAGCGACGCCTGGACGCGATCCAGGTATTCGACCTTGAAGTCGGCGTCAGAGAAGAACGCCGCGTTGATGCCGACGCCGGACGTGGTCGCCGGAGCGGCGGTGGACGCGAACAGCCGCTCGACCGGGATGACGTCGCGCGGTCCACCCGGCAGCGCCCACATCAGACGCAGGTGCGCGCCGCGCACCGTGATGGCGGGCGGCGTGGGATCGCCGCCGACGTGCTGGTACTCGACGCGGATGTCGTACTTGACCCCCGCGCTCAGCGTGATCGGCACCGGCGGCGTGGGCGAGCAGTTCAGCTGGCAGACGTCCGCCACCTGCTGAACACAGTGGGCGTCCCAGGTGATCGAACAGCAGCTGGGATCGGTCAGGCAGATCTGCGACGCGCAGAAGAACCCTTGCTTGCAGGTGCGGCTGACCGCCTCGCCGGTGCGGCAGATGTCATGGTTGCAGGTGTCCTTGTCCAGTCCCGGCGGCGCCTTGGACGCGTCCGCATCGGTGACCAGCACGCCGTTCACCCAGATGCGGGCGTTCCCGTCGGTGTCGGCGGTGAACGTGTAATCGCCGGAGATGGGCGGCACCACCTGCCCGGCGAATCGCGCCGCGAACGTCTGGTTCACCGTCAGGCCGGTGGTCGGCGGTATGCCGTCGGTCCAGACCTGGTCGACGACGCCGATGGTCTGGGGCAGGGCCGTGGTGGCGGGCAGCGTGGAGCCGGAGAAGTCGCCGGCGAAGAACGATCCTTCCAGACCGTTGCCGTTGCCCTGTCCAACCGGGTGCAGCGCGGAGGTGGGGATGGACTGGGCCGCCGCTCCGTTCAAGGACCAGAGAAGGGAGAAGGCAGAGTCAGCGGGAAGGCTGGCCGTCCGCAGGTACTCAATGCGAACGCCATAGCGAACGCCCTTTTGCAAAAACTGCACGGGCGGCGTGGTGGGCGCCGGCAGCGTGAACGCGCCCGGGACGGTGGGGTCCGGATCGATCCAGTTGCCGGCCAGGTAGGTGCCGTTGACCCAGACGCGATACTTGTCCGTGGAGCCGGCGCTGGCGGTGAACGTGTAATTGCCCGAGGTACCGGGTTCGACCCATCCGGTCCAGATCGCCGCGCGCGGAGCGGGGAGGGGATCGCTGCCGCCCGGCGCGGTCTTCTTGCCGCCGCGGAGGAGCGAGAACGGCGCGCCCGGAACATTGAGGTCGATGCCGTAGACATAGATGTCCTTGCCTTCCGAGCCGGCCGGCAGCGCGAAGCGGAAGCCGTGGCGGCCGGCGCCCCCGCAGGCGTCGTTGACCGTGTCGCGCCAGGCCGGGGCCAGCGGCAGGTTGGCCACCGTCGTGAAGAGCGTGGCGCCGGAATCGCCCAGGGCGCCACCGACGGAGATCTGCACCGGGTTGGCCGAAGCCGGGAAGTCTGGATCGCAAGACCAGCCCTCGGCGAACAGCGCCGCGGAGCCCGCGCCCCCGTCGGCGCCGCCGCCCTGCGAGACGATCCCCTCGAACGATCCCAGCGCGCCGCTGAGGAACGTCTTCGCGCCGCCGGTGGCGGGCGGCGGTGGATTGCCCAGCGGCCAGCGGTTGACCGCGCCCTCACCGGGGACGCTGCGACAGACCTGATCGCCGATGGCGCGGCAACGTCCGTCCCACACCAGGCTGCCCGGGTAAAAGCCAGTGCCCGGATCGGCGCAGCAGGTGGGATCGACGTTGCAGATACGGTTCACGCACTCGTTGCACAGGGGATCCAGCGCCTCGCCCTGCGTCGCCTCGTCGTGCGAACAGTGCCGCGGCGAATTCACCGCCAGGAACGGACCGTACGGAACAGTCGACATGTTGGTGGCGCGGTAACAGGCGTACGGCTCCTTGGGATCGCAGCGGTCGACGTAAGGCGCCGCCGCGCACGACCGCCCCGGGTCGAGATCCGGATAACGGCTGGACTCCATGCCCGACCGGTGAAGATTCAGGACCAGTTGCTGATCGGCCGGCGACAGGGACATGAACTGCGCGTCCGAGAGCACGTCCCGGACGTGACCGGCGACGGAGATCTGATACTCCTCGTGCATCATGATGCCCGGCGCGTAGGGCGCGTAGGGAAGACCGACCGTGGCGTTGATCGACGTGAACCCGTCCAGCGTGTCGAACAGATCGACCAGCGTCCCGTTCTTGGTGAAGCTCTGTCCGTCCTGACAATAGTCAGCCCGCGCCGCGATCACACAGGCGTCATAAAACGGCGCCAGCGAGTAAGACTGATCAACAAACGCCGACCCATTCCACACCGGCTCGGTGACGGTCTTCCAGGGCTTGTACCCCCAGTTGCGCGCGCATTTGGCGGCGACGCCGGAGGCGGTGCAGGCGAAGGTGAACTTGGCGCGGGAGGCGTCGGTGGTCCAGTCATGGAGATCCATTGGTGTCGCGATCGCGTGGGGCTTTCCGGAGACGTCGTTAGGACAGAGAGCCGCCCACTGTCCAGTCGCTGGTTGGCGGTAGTAAACGGTATATAGGTAGATGTCGCCGTTGGAAGGGTCCTTGGAAGTGTTTTGTTGGGTGTCTTTTTCAACATCGGAGATGAAAAGGGTGACGCTCCCTTCCGAACTGCTACAAGAACCACTTACACACTTGGCTGGGGCAGTACACTGAGAGTCGGCAGTGCATGCGTTCATGCAAACTCCGCTTACGCATGAGGCGGGGGCGATACATTGGGCGTTCGCCGTGCATGTGTCGGCGAGAATCAGGTTCCAGAAAGTACCTTTGAGATCAGGCTGGCTTGGAACGTTGATGTAGCTTCCGGGTGACGGATCGGTGGGCCCTGCTTGAAGCCGAACGTTGTTCATAGGATCGGTTATCTGAACATAGTTGAGGGCAGTGGCAGGCTGGAGCCCCTGGGTATCCACTGAGGGAAATTGAGCGTCCGCTCGCGCAATTCCCAGAATCGTCACGGCGTGAAGCAAGTCTCGAACTTTGTCGATTCCACGGAGCTGAAAGCCTTGCGCGCTTAATCCTTGAGCGGAAAGACCCTGGGCCGACAGGCCTTGGGCGCTCAACCCTTGCGCCGATAGGCCTTGGGCACTTAGTCCCTGTGCAGAAAGACCTTGAGCGGAAAGACCCTGGGCCGACAGGCCTTGGGCACTCAATCCTTGCGCCGACAAGCCTTGAGCGCTCAGTCCTTGTGCCGACAGACCTGCTCCGGCGTCGCCTTGCGGCCCAAGGGAAGCGAGCACGACAGTGAGGGCGACAGCTTTCGTTCCGTGCTGGCACCACAGATCGCGGCTTTCGGCTCTTTTTTTGTTAGGTCTCACGCGACAAACCATCGGTACCCTCCATTGATCCTTCGTTCGCGACGTGTCGATGCAGTACTCCGGCACCAGTCACATTTTCTTAACCCAATGCCACTACGACGGCGCATCGGCGCACACCCTGAAACCGAACGCCGGATACCTGAGACTCCTATCGACGGGTTCGCGGTTCGTCAGTCTGGCACTGCGCGTGTCATAGTAGTAGCCGCCGCCCCGTCCAGAGAATTGGTCTTTTCCGCTCTTGGTGCTCGTGATCTCCAGAAGATTTCCTGCCATGTCGTGCAAGCCAAACGGGCTTATTGAAAGAGGATGGGCGCCAACCTCGTCTGGCCCGAAAGCGAGAGACTTGCGTCCATATGTCAGATCAAAGTTGGCATCGTCCTTTGCGAGAATGTTTCCGTGCGGGAAGACTCTGTCATCTGCGCCCCGTGCGGCACGCTCCCACTCCCACTCAGTGCATAGCCGCGCGCCGACGACTCGAAGAGCCCGCCAGTGTAAGTACGCTTCAATGTCGTCGACCGAGATACCGCCGACCGGCATTCTTGCCCAGTCCTGCGATTTCCGGATCGTCCGCTCCGGGTATGTTATCGTCTCACCCAGTGCTGCGGTATAAAGGGTTGTCGTCGGACGCAGTTCGATGCGCCAAGAGCCGCCGAAACGTCGCAAGCGAAGGTAGTCTCGATGAGTCGAGACTGAAGGTAGATGCCTCTCGACCAGGTTTGGCGGTAGCGCCTGGAGAAATTCAATCCACTCTTGATAAGTGGTCTCGTGCTTCGCGATCAAAAAGGATTCGGTGCTCGCTTCGTGGATGGGGGCGGCGTCCAAGAACGAGACGCGCAAGGATTCGTCAGCCTCGCCCGTAATGAACTTGCCTGCCGGGATGAGTACGAACCCATCTGGAACCTTTTCGTGCAGAGGAAGATTGATTGTTTTGCTAACGTGTTCGCCTCTCCGAACGAAAAACGGATAGATAATGGTCTCGCGGCCTGCACTGGTCAAAATCGCGCGATACGAGCCAGGCTCCAAACGTTGGTCGATGAGTGGCAGGTTGGCGCGTATCATGATTGACGTTGAAAGACGTCCATCAGCGTTCTCAACGTACTTCTCAAGAGATAGCGTCGTCGGGTCGGGTGTGGCCATCAGCGTCAGCGTTCCCGGCTGATACCAGCGCGCGTGCAACCTAGCGTTGTCGACGTCCAACATTCGATCGACGTGCCTTTTTACATCGTGTTTCCGAAATTCAAGCTCGGCCAATAGGGCGCGTTCGTAAATGACGTCCGCAAGTTGCTGTTGTGTGCTGGTGCGATTGCGATCAAGGTCGAGGGCTGATCGCAATGCACGCTCGGCATGCTCCAGCGAGTCATCCGCCGCAGTTGCGGTGGAGCGCGTTTCACTCCATAGCTGCTCGGCGTCATCTCGTCGCCCTTCGTCGAACGCCGTGAGTGCGTGCGCGCGAAGGGAGTACGCCTTCTTTTTGAGCACGGTTGCCTCGGTAGATTTGCTATCTCCCTCGGCAAGGAAGGTTGCGATCTGTGATTCGAAGTCACGGCGACGTTGATCGGCTCTACGTTGGACGACTGCGATCGAAGCTATCGCCAGTACGACCGAGAGGCTGACGAGGACGCGTCGTCTCAGCAGCGCGGAAGGATCCCGCTCCAAGATCCGCAAAAGGTGCTGGAGGCTCAGGTGCCGCTGGATGGGAATGGCGGCAAGGCCGACAATTATGTTGTGGTAAACCCATCCCGGAACGTTGGAACCTTTCTGGGGCTGCCGGATTCGGCCGCTCGTCACCGAATCCGCCAGCGAAAAGACCGTGTCACCCGCAAACGGCCGCTCTCCGTACAGCGCCTCGTACAGCGCCACGCAAAACGCGAACTGGTCTGTCTTTGCATTGATCGGCTTGCCGAGGAACTGTTCGGGCGCCATGTACGCGGGCGTGCCGGCCAGCGCTCCCGTGCGCGTCAGCGCGGCCGGCATCTGGCCCATCGGAGGCAGCGTGGCCGCAGCCCCGTCGCTGTCCTCCGCGTTTTCTTCATTTGATCCGCTGGCGGTCACATCGATGCCGGGTGACAAACGCACCAGCCCGAAGTCGACGACCTTCGGCACCCCGTTCTTGTCCAGCAGCACGTTGTCGGGCTTGAAGTCGCGGTGGATGAGCCCCTCTGTGTGCGCCGCCGCCAGTCCTTGCCCCACCGCAATGAACATCTTGACGATGTCGCGCCAGGGGCGCTTCTCGGCCTTGAGCCAGTCGCGCAACGTTCCCCCGGCCAGGTACTCCATGGCCATGAACACCTGGTCCTCATGGACCCCGACGTCGAAGATGCCGACGACGTTTGGATGCGAGAGCTTCGCGGTCGCCTGCGCTTCCCGTTCCAGACGCGCGGTACGGCGGGCCTGATCGCCGCGGCCCGGCTGTGGGCGCAACAGCTTCAGCGCGATCTTGCGTTCCAGCTTGGGATCGTACGCCGCGTACACCACGCCCATGGCTCCCGCGCCTAGGCGTTCCAGGACCAGGTAACGCCCGACGGTCGAGCCGCGCTTGAGGATGTCGAGATCGCCGTCGGTGCCACCGGCGTCGCCTGGCCCCGTCTCATGCGTCGACACGTCAGCGCGCCCATCGGCGTCGTCGCCCGAGGCCATGCGGTTCCTCGCCTTCCCGTCGACTCCCGTCTCGGCCATCGACCCCCCTGGTCTTGTACAAGATCTTAGAAGGTAGGAGTTGTCACCCACATCACGTTGCTTTGGCAAGCGACGATTTGTTTACGTCACCGCCGCGGCTCACGTTCGCAATAGCCATGCCCAAATAACTGGACAGAGATCTCAGGGGTTGCGCACGGATCGGCGTCGCTCTGCACAGTCTGTCCAAAACGGATGGACGATCTGTGCAGAACGGCGGCGGGCCCAGATGAGCGCACGAATGGGCCGAACTCCCCCGCGCCACCGAACAGGCTGACGCGGGGGAGGCACGACGGACGATCAAGTCCGCCGGTGAAGGACGATCACGATTGCCGGCGACGAACGATCAAGATCGCCGGACTGCTCGGTTGTGCTGGGTGCTAAGTCCGCCGGCTCGGATGCCCGCCTTGACGGAGAGGTTTTTGATTTTCCGGTTGTGCTGAGCGTTGATGCCGCCGGCCTTGATACCGCTCTTGACCGAGACGCCTGCGATTCTCCGGTTGTGCTGAGTGGTAAACCCGCCGGCCATGATGCCGGTCTTGACCGAGACGCCTGCGATTCTTCGGTTGTGCTGAGTGGTAATCCCGCCCGCCTTGACGCCGGTCTTGACGGAGACGCCTGCGATTCTTCGGTTGTGCTGACTGGTCATCCCGCCGGCCATGATGCCGGTCTTGACGGAGACGCCAGTGACCTTCCGGTTGTGCTGGGCGGTGAACCCGCCGGCCTTGACACCCGTCTTGACCGAGACGCCCGCGATTCTCCGGTTGTGCTGGGAGCTAATCCCGCCAGCCTTGACGCCGGTCTTGACGGAAACACCCGCTACCTTCCGATTGTGCTGAAAGTTAAGCCCGCCGGCCTTGACGCCCGTTTTGACGGAGACGCCCGCCATCTTCCGGTTGTGCTGCGACTGCAGCCCGCCCGCCCTCACGCTCGACCGTACCGCCAGGCCCACCTTCTCGTTTTTCGTCGTCTCGTTGCTTTTCATGATGACCCACTCTCTTCTCAGTTCAGCCAGCGCCTCTCCCAAAGCCAATTCCTTGGGAACTGGACGCCGGCGGAACGCTGTACACCACGCGGCTACGTCTTGGAAGTGACGGTTTGCACACTCGCCCGCTCGGCGAGCGTTAACGCTGGTTTGTCAGCGCCGCCACGTTTGCGGCGCACGCGCGGGTGCTGGGGTGATCTGGACCACACGCCGCGCGGAATGACGCCAGCGCCGCCTGTGCGGTGCGCATGGCCTTGGTCGAATTCCCGGCATCGGCCTGGACCACGGCCAGGCTGTTCATCGTCAGTGCGACCTCGACATGCCGCGATCCGAAAAGCCGCCGGTGAATCGCCAGCGCCGCGCGATACATCCTCTCCGCCAGCGCGCGGCGTCCCTCGACGTGGTGAATGCCAGCGAGGCCAGCCAGGTTGACGCCCACCTCATAGCTGCGCGGGCCGAACGCGCGCCGAAACACCACGATTGCCCGCCGGTACAGCCGCGCCGCCTCGGTACGTCGACCGCGCGCCTCGACGATCGCGGCCAGGGCCGCCACGTCAGCCGCCACCGTCGGATGCTGCGCCCCCAGCGCTCGCGTGCGCAGCAACATCGCGCGGCGGGCCATCGGCTCGGCGGACGCATAACGGCCGCGCGCGTGGTCGATCCCGCCCAGGTTGTGAAAGATGCTGGCGGCGTCCGCCGTCGTGCCCAGACCAGCCGCCCGCAGGATGGCCAGCGCCCGTCGGTACAGGCTGGGCGCCTCGGCATAACGCCCCTGGTACTTGCGGAGCATGCCGAGGTCGTTCAACGCGCCCGCCAGATCGAGATCGCGCGCCCCGAAATACCGCTCAGCCAGCGTTACGGCGCGCCGCCCGTGGCCCTCGCCAGCGTCATACTGGCCCAGCGCTCTGCACACACCGCACAGCGCGCGCGCCGTCTTGACGCGCAGCCGGCGGAGGCTGGGGTCGCGCAGGCGCGCGTAACGCGCCAGCAGCTTGTCGGCGCGTCGATAAGAACGCTGCGCCTCGCGCCAGCGATCGCCGAGCTCCAGCGCCTGCCCGAGTTCCAGTAACGCCGCCGCCGCGTCAGGATGGCCTCGCCCCTCGTGCTGCTCGAAGAGAACCAGCGCCCGTCGTGCCCGTCGCGCCGCCCCCCGGTGGTCGCCCGCCTCGCGCAAGCGCGCGGCTTCGGCGTGCAGCGCCACCGCGCGGTCAACGGGATCGTTCACTTCACTCGTCGTCGACTTGCGGCCGTTTGATCCCGTAGCGCTTCAGCCGTTCGATCAGCGTGCCGCGGGCGATGCCCAGCTTCTTCGCCGCGCGGGTCTGGTTCCCTCCGCAGTCGGCCATGGTGTCCAGGATGCGGCGGCGCTCGGCGCGCTCGTCGGGCGAGAGATTGTCGGCGACGGCGTCCGCGGCGGGCGTCCCCGTCGTCGTCGCTGCCGATGCGGACTGCGGCCGGGCCAGGCGCATCTTTTCCACCGGCAGGTGCTCGGGCGAGATCTGGCCGCTGTCACACAGGACCATGGCCCGCTCAATGACGTTGCGCAGCTCGCGGATGTTTCCCGGCCACCAGTACCCCTGCAAGATCTGCAGGGCTTCCGGCGACAGCGACGGGGCGCGCTGCTTGGCGGCCGCCGCGGCGTCGGTCAAGAACCGCCGGGCCAGCGGTTCGATCTCGTCGGGGCGATCCCTCAGCGGCGGGATGGTCAGCGAGAAACCGTTGAGACGAAAATAGAGATCCTGCCGGAACCGGTTCGACACGATGTCGGCTTCCAGGTCACGGTTGGTGGCCGCCACAAAACGCACGTCGATCGGTCGCGGCGAAACGCTGCCGACGCGGGTCACCTGCCGGCTCTCGATGGCCCGCAGCAACTTGGTCTGCAGCGGCGTCGTCATGTCGCCGACCTCGTCCAGGAAGACCGTTCCTTTTGCGGCGGACTCCAGCAGGCCGGGTTTGGCCTGCGTGGCGCCGGTGAAGGCGCCCCTTTCGTAACCGAAAAGTTCGCTCTCCAGCAGGGTCTCGGTCAGGGCGGCGCAGTTGATGCTCACCAGCGGGCCAGCCGCCCGCGGCGAATGACTGTGGATCCAGGCGGCCAGCACCTCCTTGCCGGCGCCGGTCTCGCCCAGGATGAGGACGTTGATCAACCCGGTCGCGGTGTGACCGGCGGCCGCTCGCTCGGCCATGCGATACAGCTTGTGCATGATCTCTGACTTCAGCACCGGCCCGCCGCCGCGCCCGCTGTCGCTCTCCGTGCCGCGCAACATCGCGTTGGCGTGCCCGATCAGCGCCTCGGCCGAGCGACCGTCCGCGGGGTAGGTGGCGATCGCCATCCGCACGGCCAGCCCCTCGGCGCGTGCGCGGCGGACGGCGTCGTCGCCGATCTGGCGCGCGCGTTCCGGCTCGGTATCAATCAACAGGGCCTCGTAATCGCCGGCGGCGTACTGGGCCAGAAAATCGCCCGCGCGCAGCGCGCCGCTGACGATGGCGGCGCCGCTGCCCGGCGAAGTTTCGCTTTCGAACCGCACCCGGACAACCGCCAGTTTTGATCCGGGCGCAGACGCGCGCGCGCAGGCGTCTTCCAGCCGCTCTTCAAAAGCGCCGTGGCTGTGAAACAGGCGCATGGGGATCGT
>DATLVT010000263.1:0-5213 GCA_035577105.1 Polyangia bacterium | reverse complement strand
CATTGATGGCCCGCACCGCCGCGGCACAGGCCCCTTCGACGCCCTCCATATCTCCGTGCGAGCCCAGATCGTGGACGATCCCGGCGCAGGCGGTCTTGACCTCGCCCTCCAACTTGGCTGACAGGGTCTGGACCCCCAGCGCCGCCACCAGGGCGCCGGTCAGGGTCTTCGCCTCGTCATCACTGATGGAGAAGTCGCCGCTCCAGTCGGCGCTGGTGAGCGCGCTGCGATCCGACAGGTCGGGGCATTCTCTCCGGGCCTCGGGTTTCCCGGATGCCCGCCGACCGCCGGCGCCCCGGGCACCGCGGCCCGTCGGATCGGAGGTCCCGCCGGAGGGGGAGGGCGGCTTGAGCAAGGCGCTGCACCCCAGCGTCAATCCTGCCGCCGCGGTGGCGAACGCGAGCGGGCCGAGGCCCAGCAGCAGCTTCCGCCGTCGTGTCCAGAACACAGCGCGCCCACATTACACCCTACCAGCGCAGATCGAAAATTCGGCCCGCGCCTGCTTTACTTCAGATCAAGGCGAAACTGCCGTTGTTGGCAGGCGGAGGTGGCCATGGGGACGCGCGCGAACAGCGACCTCGCGGCGCAGTTGGTCGAGGAGGCAGCCTTGGGACTGGGAGACAGCATCGAGAGATTGATCGAGGTGGCTGCTGACGGAACCACCGGCGATCTGCTTCTGGAAGCGACCACAGACATCACTCGATTGCTGGGCCAGCGCGGCTCCTGCATCCTGCTGGAAGATGGCCCACGCGTGGCGATCGCGCCGCATGATCCATCGGCGATCGATCTGCGGTTGGACCTGGCGCGCTATCCCGAGGTCGTGGCCGCCATTGAAGGCCGCGAGGTGGTGACCATCGACGACGTCCAGCGGGATGCGCGACTGGATCGGGTTCGGCACCTCTTGCCCGCCGAGCTGGGCGCGGTATCCGCCGTGCCGCTGACGCGCGCGGGAAACTGTCTGGGCGCGTTCCTGGTTCAGTCCGGCCGCCATCACCCTGGTGTCACCGCCGAGGCGCGCGTCACCGCTGGACTGCTGGCCAAGTTCACGGCGTTGATCCTTTCTGAACGCCGGCAAGGCCAGCCGGAGGTTCTGTCCGCCGTCGCCAGCCTGCATCCAGTTGCGGTTGCGGTGGCCGTGGCGGCTGGGGTCGGGCCGGAGTCGCTTTTGAATGGCGACGTCGACGTCTTTGCGACAGCGCCCCGGATCTTGGTGGTCGAGGACGATCCGGCCCTGAAGATGACCCTGGCCGAGAGTCTGCAAGAGGAAGGTTTCGTGGTGGCCACGGCCGCCACCGCCGAGGAGGGGCTGGTGCACGCGGCGGCGGTGCCGCCGGCGTTGATCCTTCTCGATGTCAGGCTGCCCCTCATCGACGGGTTTCAGATGGCGCGCCGGCTGCGCGAGATGGAGGGGCTGCGCGGGGTGCCGATCTTGTTTCTGTCGGGCGCCTCCGATCTGCCCGTCCGGGTGCGCGCCGCCCAGATGGACGACGTGGATTTTCTGCGCAAGCCGTTCGCCCGGGACGAGCTGTTCACCCGCATCCATCGGGTCATCCAGCAGGCCGCCGCCCGCGACAAGCTGCGGGCCGAGGCCCAGCACGACGAGCTGACGGGCCTGGGCAACCGCCGATCGCTCCGCGCCAGCCTGGCCGCCGAGCGGGCCCGTTTTGACCGTTACGGCGAACCGTTCTCGGTCGTCGTGTTCGACCTGGACAAGCTGAAGAACATCAACGACCAGCACGGTCATCAGGCAGGCGACATGGCCCTGCGAGCCGTGGCGGACGTGTTGCGACGGGAAGGCCGGGAGACGGACCTGGCGGTGCGTTACGGCGGTGACGAGTTTGTCGTGCTCTTGCCGCACACCACGGGCGATGAGGCGATGGTCTTTGCCGCCCGTACTCTGGGACACGTGGCGCGCCTGAATCCGGGAGGGATCGCCGTGAAAGTCAGCGCCGGTGTTGCCTCGCTGGATAGTCTGAACGCGGGCGAATCCGCCGACGCCATCATCGGGCGGGCCGATGCGGCCGCCTACCGCGCCAAACGGGCGGGCGGCGATCGCGTGTTTCGAGACGGTCAACAGTAGACGACCCGTCCAGTGTGGTGGTGCGGTGTGTGCGACTTTTGCCGACGTCTGTCTGTTATCCTTGAAATTGGTCTTAAACTTTTGCTTGCGCGAATTTGAAGAGTGGTTCAGGGTCAGTGCTCAATCACCATCCTGCGATTGTAAATCCCCCCATCCTTAAAGCCGCCTCAGGAGAGGACAATGAGCGGAGGAGAGGAGATCTGTTGCGTAGGCTCATTGGACGCTGGCGGCATGGCCGGCGCTTGTGGGTTTGACGTCGCGGCGATGGCTGCCGCCGCCCCTGATGCCGTCGTGGTCGAGGACCCACAGGGCCGGGTCGTCGGCTTCAACGAACGGGCGGAGCGACTGTTCGGGTTCTCGAAGGAAGAGGCCATCGGCCGGCACAGCACGTCGCTGCTGTGGAAAGAGGCGCGCGGCCGGCCGGACGAGTCCAATCGCCAGGTCGCCTTCTCCAGGAAAGACGGGAGCCATTTCGTTGGCGACGTCAGTGTGGGGACTGTCGAAACCAATGAAGGATTGTTGGTCATTGCCGCCATTCGCGACATCAGTGCGCAGACGACGCTGATAAACAGGCTGAAAGAGGAAAATCAAGCCCAGGGCGTCAGTGTCGCCTTCGCCGCTCATGAATTGCGGACGCCTCTCAATGCCATGGTGGGCTTCGCGCAGCTGCTGTGTGAAGGCGATATCGAATACGGCACTCCTCAGTACAACGAGGCTCTAGGATATGTCCTGTCCAGTGGCTCGCATCTGCTGGGGCTCGTCAATGACATCCTCGATTTACACCGTCTAGGAACGGGCGCGATCGTCTGTCGGCCGGTGGTGGTCGATGACATCGGCCAGGTCATTGGCCAGGCGGTCGCCATGCTGGGGCCGGTGGCAGATGCCAAGGGCATCGACGTGCAGGTCGTCGTCGATCCGGCGGCCAATTCTGGGGTGATCGATCCGGCGCGATTGAAGCAGGTGGTGTGTAACTATCTGTCCAACGCCCTGAAATTCACCGACCGCGGCGGTCGCGTGTCGATCCGCCTGCGCGCGGAGGGACCCCAGTTCCTGCGGCTGGAGGTCGAGGACCACGGCAGCGGGATCAGAGCCCAGGACCTGGGCAGGGTGTTCCAGGCATCGCCGCACGCTAACGTCCCGGCCGGCCGCCGGCGATCCACGGGAGCAGGGCTGGGTTTGATTCTGATGAAGCAACTGGTAGAGGCGCAAGGTGGGTCGGTGGGTGTGCACAGTCGACCAGGAAAGGGGAGCACGTTCTTCGCGACCTTCGTGAATCATCGACCGCTGGCGTCTCGCTCGCTGACCAGCGTCGTCGACAATGAATCCGCCGGTGGCCACAACGACGTGGACGGGGCCGCTGCTTGGTGAGCCGATAATAAGATGAGCAACCCGCGTGTCCTCGTCGTGGAGCCCAGCGTGGCTTTGCGCAAGCTGATCCGAGCGGCGCTGGAGGGAGAAGGTTACACGGTCCTGGACGCCGCCGATGGCAGCTCGGCCTTGCTGGAACGCGAGCGTTTTGCCCCTGACGTCATCATTCAAAATCTGGTCTTGCCCGACATGGCGGGCCTTGAGCTGACGCGGCGATTTCGGGCGTCTGCCGGCGGAGAGGCCCTTCCCATCCTGGCGGTGTCGGGATTCCTGGGCGGGTCACAGGCGGCCAGGGTGGCCGCTGCTGGCTTCAGCTCGCTGTTGTTGAAGCCGCTTGATCCCAGTCGCGTCATCCAGGCGGTCAACGCGCACATCCCGGCGGGCAAGCACCGCCGCCCGGACCTGGGCAAATCGCGCCAGCTGCTGGTGGTCGACGACGATCCGATCCAGTTGCGGCTGCTCAGCTATCAGCTGGAGGCGGCAGGATTTCGCGTGAGGACAGCCGGTTCGGGCGAGGCCGCCCTGTCATTGGCGCGAGAGGCGCCGCCCGACGCCATCGTCAGCGATGTCCTGATGCCTGGGATGGACGGGTTCGAGCTGTGCCTGCAACTCCGCCGCGACATCGCCCTGGCCGGGATACCGGTGCTGCTGCTGTCATTTCAGTACATCGAGCGTGCCGATCAGGAGCTGGCGCGCGGGGTGGGGGCGACCCGCTTTGTGCAGCGCCCGTCGCGTTCGCGCGAGCTGGTCGAGGCGGTCCTGGAGACGTTGTCCCAGGACGTCTTGCCCCTGCTGCCCGATGCGGGGGATCTGCTGAACCAGACGCACTTCCACCGTCTTAACCGACAGCTGGGGCGCCAGGTGTCGCTGGGCACACGGCTGGCGCAGACCTCGGCCATCCAGGCGTCTCAGCTTTCGCTGCTGGGTGGTATGGCCGACACGCTGGCGCGCGGTGGCGCCGTCGATCGCGTCCTGGACGATCTGTTGCCGGACTGCCTGGATGCGGCCGGAATCTCGAAAGGGGCTCTCTATCTGACCGACTCCGAGGCCGTCGGGCGCGTGACCCACCGCCGCATCGTCGGTTTTCGATCGGACGACGACGCCGATCTGGTCGGATTCTTTGGTTGCTCCCCGCTGCTGCACCAGGTTTTGAACACCGGCCTTCCTCTGCGCATCCCGTCGTCGACGGTTCCGCGCGAGCTGACCAAGCGGATTCTGATGGGGGCCGGCGCCAAGTCGGCGATGGTGGTGCCGCTGGGGTCGGGGCAATCACGCATCGGCGTTCTGTTCGCCGCGTCGGACACGCCGGCCGCCAACGGGTCGGCGCCAGTCGCGTTCGTCAAGGCCCTGGGCGGCCAGATCGGCCAGGCCATGGCGCTGGCCAACAGCTTTGCCGAGCTGACGAAGGCCCTGGCCACGCGCGACGAGTTTCTGACCATCGCGGCGCACGAGCTGCGGACGCCTTTGACGGCGGCCCGCCTGCAGGCGCAGGGGCTGGCGCGCGAGCTGATGGACGCCGATCGTGAACAGACGGCGGTCAAGGCTCTGCCGGCCAAGGTGGACATGATCGGCCGGCAATTGAACCGACTGGAGTCCCTGGTGGACCTGCTGCTGGACGCCAGCCGCAGCGATCGGATCTCGAATGCAGGGCGCCGCGAGATGATCGACCTGGGTGAGCTGGTCCGCGGCACGGTCATCATGATGCGCGACGATGCCAGCGACGCGGCGCCGCTCATCACCCTGGCGGCGACTCGGCCGGTGCACG
>DATLVT010000262.1:0-7895 GCA_035577105.1 Polyangia bacterium | reverse complement strand
CGGCACGCCGGGCAAGCCCCAGCGACGGGCGGAATCGCAGGTATTGAGCGTGGCGTCGCCGCCGACGCCGGGACGAGCGACCGGGGTTGGCGCCGCGGGCACTGCCCCGGCTGCTGCCCCGGCTGCTGCCCCGGCCGCGCCGCCAACGTTGCCCAGCGCCACGGGCGCGCCCCGGGTGCGCAGCGATGTGGCGCCGGGGACGCTGTTCGGGCGTTACAAGCTGCTGGATCGTCTGGGCGAAGGGGGCATGTCCGAGATCTTCACGGCCGTCGCGTACGGCGTGGAGGGATTCTCGCGGACCTTCGTGCTCAAGCGCCTGCGCCCGGAGCTGGCGCGCGACAAGGAGGCGGTGGCGCAGTTCATCGACGAGGCGCGCATGCAGGCCGGTCTGGTTCATTCCAACATCGTTCCGGTGTTCGATTTCGGGATGGTCGGCGAAGAGTACTTCATGACCCAGGAATACATCGTGGGGCGTGACGTGGTTCGCCTGATGAGCCGCTATTACGACAAGACGAAGCGGGCCCTGGATCCGCGCCTGGCCTATTACGTCGCGCACGAGACGCTGCAGGCGCTGTCGTACGCGCACAACAAGCGTGATCGGGACGGATCGCCGATGGGGATCGTCCACCGTGACGTCTCGGCGGCCAACGTGATGGTGTCGCTGCAGGGCGAGGTGAAGCTGTTCGACTTTGGCATCGTCAAGTCCAACCGGCGCGTGACCAAGACCCAGGTGGGCATGGTCAAGGGCAACGCCAACTTCATGTCGCCCGAGCAGGCGCGGGGCCACGGCGTCGACGGCCGCAGCGACCTGTTCTCGCTGGCGCTGGTCCTGTATTACTGCCTGACCAACGAGCTGTTTTACGACGGCGACAATGACCTGGACGTGCTGTACCAGGCGGCCACCGGACCGACGGCGGCGGGATACCAGCGCATCCGGGCCCTGCCGGATCCGGCGGCGCAGATTCTGGAAAAGGCGCTGGCGGTCGATCCGGCGCAGCGGTTTCAAAGCGCGGACGAATTTGCGGCGATGCTGGCAGCCCACATCGGCGGCGGCAAGGCCGACGCGGGTAACCTGATGCAGCTTCTGTTCGGCGAAGAGCTGGGCCGCGAAGCCGCCTGAAGCGCCGCCTGAAGCGGCGCCTGAAGCGCCGCGCAGCCACGACGGCACGGCGACGCATTCAAGGCTGTCGTCGCGTCGGTGAAATAGTATCGTGCGGCCATGCCGCGGGTCTCCTTCACGCCGCACCTGGGACGTCACGTCGACTGTCCTGACGAGACGTTGGCGGGAACGACGGTCCGCCAGGTGTTGACCGCGTATTTCGAGCGGCACCCGCGCGTGCGGGCCTACGTGCTGGACGAGCAGGGTGTCCTGCGCCACCACGTCGTGGTCTTTGTGGGCGGCGTGCAGGCCCGCGATCGAAATCAACTGTCGGATCCCGTGGCCGAGGATTCCGACGTTTACATCATGCAGGCCCTTTCCGGAGGTTGATGATGAGCAGCGCAGGCAGCCCAGGGAGCGATCGTCTGTTGGTATCGACCCGCAAGGGGCTCTTCTCCGTGGTGAAAAAGGGGCCGGCGGGCGCCTGGCAGATCGATCGCGTGTCGTTCCTGGGCGATTCGATCTCGATGGCCTATCACGACGCGCGCGACGGCCGGTTGTACGGGGCGCAGTACCTGGGGCACTTCGGGGTCAAGCTGCAGCGCTCGGCCGATTTCGGCGCGCACTGGGAGGAGATCGCGGCGCCGGCGTTTCCCGCGCCGCCCGAAGGGGTGGTGGAGACTCTTGCCGATGGACGGCCCTGGCCCTGGCGGGTCGAGCAGATCTGGGCGCTGGAGGCGGCCGCCGACGGGGGCCTGTGGTGCGGCACCATCGGCGGCGGTCTCTTTCGGTCGGCGCCGGGCGGCGAATCGTGGACGCTGGCGCGCGGTCTGTGGGATCACCCGGGGCGCAAGCAATGGTTCGGGGGCGGCGCCGATCTGCCCGGCATTCACTCCGTCTGCGTCGACCCGCGCGATGCGCGCCGGCTGAGCGTGGCGGTTTCGTGCGGCGGCGTCTGGCATTCCGACGACGACGGCGCGACCTGGGAGCTGGGCGCGGAGGGAATGTTCGCCGAGTTCATGCCGCCCGAGCGTCGAAACGATCAAGGGATCCAGGACGCCCATCGGGTCGTCCGGGCCGCCGCCCAGCCCGACCGCCTTTGGTGTCAGCACCACAACGGCGTCTTTCGTTCCGACGACGGAGGGCGGCGCTGGCAGGTGATCGCCAACGTTGCCCCGTCGGTGTTCGGTTTTGCCGTGGCGGTGGATCCCCATGACGGCGACACCGCCTGGCTGGTGCCGGCGGTGAAGGACCAGACCCGGGTCCCCGTCGACGGACGGGTGGTGGTGTCGCGAACCCGCGACGCCGGGCGGACGTGGCAGGTGCTGGCGGAAGGACTGCCGCAGGTTCACGCCTACGACATCACCCTGCGCCACGCCCTGGACGTCGACGGCAGCGGCCGGCGGCTGGCCTTCGGCAGCACCACCGGCTCGCTGTGGGTCAGCGAGGACGCCGGCGATCGCTGGACGTGTTTGTCCACCCATCTGCCCCCCATCTACGCCGTCCGCTTTGCCGCGCCGTCGGTCTAGTGCTGGCCTAGCGCAGTGTCCAGCTGTCGATGACGCGGCCGTCGACGGTTTCGAATCGCGCGTGCAGCGTGGTGGCATCGGCGTCGATCAGCAACGCCCCTGCGCCGTCGGTGAAGCGGACCTGGCTTTCGGGCAGGGGCGGGCCGAGGGTGTAGAACGCCGCGCCGCCCAGGCCGTCGACCACGTAGGTCAATCCGTCGACGGTGAGGCGCTCGTAGATGTGATCATGGCCGGACAGCACCAGGTCGGCGCCCCATTCCTTGAAAGGCCAACGCATCCGGAGGGCGGAGCCATGTGGTCCCGAGGAATAGGCTGGATGGTGCATGTAGACCACCTGCCAGCGCGCCGTCGAGGCGGCCAGGCGCTGCTGCAGCCACCGCGCCTGCGCCGAGGTGACGTCGATGCCGTCGGGCTCGCGGCTGTCGCTGTCGACGGCGAAGAAATGGACGTCGCCCCAGACGGCGTCGTAATAGCGCTCGTTGCCGGGCAGCTGGAAGTATTCCAGGTACGGGCGCGCGTCATCGGCGATCCAGTCGTGGTTGCCCAGCGAAGGAAAGAAACGATTGCGGTCTGCGCCACAACCGAATCGTCCCAGGTAGGGCGCGATGAAGTCGTGATAGGCAGCGCCGATGTTGGCGTCGATGGTCTCGGCGGTGCCTCGCGGATAGTTGTTGTCGCCGGTGGTGAGAATGAAGGCCGGCTTCCATTGCTTGACCAGGGCCGACACGGCCATCTCGTTGGGCCCGCCGTCGCCATAGTCGCCGATCACCGCGAAGCGCGTGCTGGTGGTGGCGGCCGTCGCGGCGGCGGCGTCCGCGCCGAACCAGGCCGCGCAGGCTGGCGCTGGTGGGCCGTAAAGGGCGCCTGTCTGCTTGGAGCCCAGGCAATGAAGCGCCGGCAGGCCGGCCATTCCACACGACGTGGCGAACAACGCCGCGACCACAAACGACCGTCGCTGCCGGGCCGGGGGGAGCAATCGCCCAAACCTAGCACGAGCGGCCGGAGGCGCCTGGGTCCGGTTACTAGAACTCCCGGCAGTCGGCGGGGACGTCGGCGTGCCCGAAGCTGTAGGGGCGAGCCTGCTTGATGAGCAGCTTGCGGGCTGGTCCCACCAGCTTCCATTCGATGTCAGCGGCGAACCAGCGGTTCTGGTTCATCGGATCCAGGCGCTGCTTGAAGTGACGGTGAATGAAGCCCAGCGCGCACATCAGGTCGTCCAGCTCCTGGCGCCGCAGCACGGGCCCCGGGATGAGGCCGCTGCGGCTTTGATAGTCGACGCTGGCCGGTGAGGTGAACCAGTCATACAGGCCCTGCTCGCTGGTGACGCCGGGGGCGGGGTTGGTGACGCTGGCCTCGCCGGCCTGCGCGTTGAAGTAATAGGCATCGCCGTAGATCGGGTCCAGGACGTTGCGGCTGATGGCGACGCCGTTGGCGCGCTCGTCCAGGAACGCCTCGTGAACCAGCACGCCCATCCCGGCGAAGGCGTGGTCGACGCGGGACAGCTGGCGTTCGTCGTAGGCCCGCGACTCCCACAGGCTGGCCCAGACGGTGCGCAGGCCATCTTCGATCTTTCGTTTGGGATCGCCGATGGCGACGCTGACCGACGTGTACAGTCCGGCGCCGTTGAATCCGGGCAGATCCTCGGTGTTGCTGGACGATCGCAGGCGAACGCGGTCGGTGCCGAAACGGCTTCCGATCTCCCTGGTCAGGGCGCTCAAGATCTCGCCGTCGACGGGATGGGCGATGATCGCCGCGCGGACCTCGGCCAGCCCCTGGGCGCGAACGCGCGGGTCGGCCACGAAATCGGCGCGCGCCTGCCAGCGGGCCAGCAGGTCGGCGGCGCCGCTGGCGGCGAAATGCTCGCGTTCGTGCACCAGGGGAATGGCGAACGCCCGCGGCGGCAGGGGCAGACCCTGACCGCAGCTGACACTGACGTCGCCGCTGGCCGCCAGCTGTCCCAGCTCGGCCAGTTGCGCCGCCTTGGCCCCGATGATGGGGAGGTCGTCGACGCTGCGTCCGGCCAGATCCACGGGCCCGCGCACGGTCAGATCCTGGCGCGGCCGCCGCAGCTCACCGGGGGGATAAAGCTTGTCCAGGTAGTCGTTCACCTCGAGGGCGGTCGCCTCGCGCAGGGAAAATCCTTCGCCGGTGACGTCCAGCCGGACCAGCTGGTTCAGGAAAGGGGCGATGCGCGGATCGCTGTGGGCATCCTTGAGGGCCATGTCGGGCGTGCCGCGGTTCTTGGCCAGCACCGCCACGTGTGACAGCGGCGTCTGGAACGCTTCGGTGATGAGGCCGCCCACCAGCGGGATGTCGTTGGGGACCTCGTCGGTGACCAGCAAGACCGAAGGACCGAGGGCTGCTGTCGCCAGATCGGCGCCGGAGACGAATTGCAGCAGGCCGAAGGCCGGCGCCGCCACCAGCGGTTGAAAGGTGCGGCCGCGGAAAGGCGCATTCACATCGACGATGGGGACGGTGCCGTCGACGGTGACGAGGCGTTCGATCTGATCGCCGGCGATGGGCCGGATGGCCCAGATGGTGGGGTCGGGCATGCGCGCGGTGACGGCAAAGAAGGCGCGCCGCATCTGCTCGGCGGTGATCACGTCGCCGCGGGCGAACTCGATGGTGTGCAGGCCGCTGCCGCCCCAGCGAACGGCGGTTCCCAGCAGAAACCGTCGGTTGGTGCGGAAGTACTCGCGCAACGAAAAGTCGATCCACCCTTGATTGAACTGAGCGGCCTGGGCGGGATCGCAGCGATCGGCGTGGGGGTCGCCGTAGATGCGTTCGCGGATGAAGGTGTAGTGCAGGGCCCAGTCCCGCGTCCCCAGAAAATCCACGATGTCGCCGCTCTGCATGTCGACCACGAACTTGATCGACCGGCTCTCCAGCTCGGTGTCGCCGGCCGCCAGCGCGTCGAAATCGCCGGGCGTGGCGAGACGGTGCACCCGATCGGCGACGTCGCGGGCGGGCAGGGGCGCGCAGGCCCAGGCGCCGTCGTCCGCCGTGCCGCCGCTGCAGAATTGCAGATGCTCGCTGTTGTCGGGATCGCGCGCCAGCACCGCGCCCGTGGGCCAGCGCATGAAATCGACGCGGTCGACGACCTTGTCGCCGTCAAAGAGGGTGACCACGCCTTCCCGTTCTCCGTCGGTCGCGGGCAGTCCGCTGGTGTCGGCTGGAACCGGCACCATCAGGCGCTCGCCGGCGGCCAGGGTGCTCTTTGGCCAGGCAAGCGCGCCGCCATCGGTCGGCCCGGGCAGGGGGGCGCCGGGCGCCAGGGGCGCCACCCGCAGCAGGAAGGCCGTCAAGTCGAGGTCGGCGTGAGACGTGTTGCGCACGGCGATGAAGCGCGCCGGGAACAGCGCCAGCTCCGTCAGCGCCAGCGGGAAGGGGGGCGCGGGCGACGGCCCCCAGGTGAACGGCATGAAGGCGTGATCGACGGGCAGCTCGGGCGGTGGCACGGGACCGCAGCGATCGCCGTTGCTGCGGCCGGGGGTGGCGAACCGGCAGGTCCTCCAGGCGCCGCCGTCGGGAAATCGGGCGAACGCCTCGTCTGGACCCAGGGCGGGGAAGGTCACCTCGTCGACGGTCTGGCCGGACGCATCGGCCAGCGTGATGCGCTCGCCCTCGGCCGCCAGCTTGAATGGCAGGTGGCGCTCGCCCTGATCCAGGTCCTTGTCGGCGAACATGACGATGGTCTGGCCCGGATACAGAACCACGGCGGGCAAGCCCTGCGGATAGCCGCCGTTGTTGGAGAGCGTGAACCCGGACAGGGGAATCGGGTCGGTGCCGACGTTCACCAGCTCGATCCAGTCCTCCAGCTGGCCTTCCTCGTCGATGGTGGTGCCGTCGGCGTCATCGGCCACCAGCTCGTTGATGCGCAGGCTGCCCAGGCGCGGCGGGGCGTCGCCAGCGGCGTCGGCGGCCGACGCGTCGCCGCGGGCTGCCGGCGTCTGGTCGCCGCAGCCGGTGGCGGCCACCGCCAGCAGCCATCCCCAGCGCGCGATTCGGGTCCAGGCGGTTCGCATGTCGGGTGCTCGTCGGTTGGCTGTGCAAAGGTGAAGCCACCACGCGCCGTTTTCAAACCACGGCGTCATCCCCTGTTCCGACCGGCCGGCGCCGGCGTCGTCTCAGAAAACCGATGGCCGGCGGCGCGCACCGCCTCGGTTTTGCCGGCCAGTCAGGCCGGGCGCAGCTTTTCCAGCGCGGCGGCGGTGGCGCGGACACGGAAGAT
Organism: Polyangia bacterium; assembly: GCA_035577105.1. Classification (GTDB taxonomy): domain Bacteria; phylum Myxococcota_A; class Polyangia; order Fen-1088; family Fen-1088; genus DATKEU01. The sequence goes on along the minus strand of DATLVT010000262.1, from coordinate 1,036 downwards.
GACACCGTTGTCCACATAGCGTTCGCCCAGGACTTCGCACTCCTCGAACACCACCGCCCGCAGCTGCTGGCGATCGTAGGGGATCAGCACCTCTTCCTCGATCAAGACCCCACGGAAGCTCGCCGCCAGGTGATCGTGCAGGAACGCCACGTCGTCGGGGCTGCGCGCCGACATCATCACGGCGTCGGGCCACTGCGACAGGACCAGCTGGGCCAGGGCCGCCTGCGCCACGGCGTCGCCGACGCGGTCCATCTTGTTGAACACCAGCAGGTGGGGCAGGGCGCCGGCGCCGATCTCGGCCAGCACCTCGCGCGTGACGGCCAGCTGGCGCCGCCAGCCGCGGTCAGAGGCGTCGACCACGTGCACCAGCAACGACGCCTCCAGCGCTTCGTCCAGGGTGCTCTTGAAACTGGCCACCAGATCGTGCGGCAGGTTGTCGATGAACCCGACCGTGTCGGAGATCAGCACCGGCGGGAACGTCGGCGGGGTCATGGTGCGCACCGTGGTGTCCAGGGTGGCGAACAGCTTGTCGGCCACGTAGACGTCGCTGCCGGTCAGCGCGCGCATCAGCGTCGATTTGCCGGCGTTGGTGTAACCGACCAGCGCCACGCGATTCAGGTCGCGCCGCCGGGCGCGCTGGGTGCGGGCCTCCGTCTCCAGGTGGGCCAGCTCGGCGGTCAGCTCGGCGACGCGGTCGCGGATCTTGCGCCGGTCCAGCTCCATGCTGGATTCGCCGGCGCCCTTGCCGCCGATACCGCCGCGCTGGCGATCGCGGCCGGCCCCCAGCACGCGCATGCGCGGCGCCATGTATTGCAGGCGGACGATCTCGACCTGGGCGCGGGCGGCGCGCGAGCGGGCGTGCCTGTGAAAGATCTCCAGGATGACGCCGGTGCGATCCATGACCGGCAGCTCGGTGGCCTTCTCCAGATTGCGGGCCTGCGACGGGGAGATCTCGTGGTCGGTGAGGACGACGTCCGCGCCGCTCTCGGCGATGGCGGCCTTCAGCTCCTCCAGCTTGCCGGCGCCCACGTACGTG
>DATLVT010000261.1:0-23991 GCA_035577105.1 Polyangia bacterium | reverse complement strand
CATCATGAACGTGCGTGACCCGGCAGCGCTGCGCCGGGCCGCTCACCTGGGCATCGCCATGCAGCTGACCAACATCTGTCGCGACGTCGCCGAGGACGAACGGCGCGGTCGCGTCTATTTACCCGACGAGCTGCTGGCCCTGGACGACGGCGCAACGGTCGACGCAGGCGCCGATCAGCGGATGGCGACGGCGGTGCAGGAGTTACTGGCCCGGGCGGAGCACTTCTATCGTTCGGGCGACCTGGGCCTGGCGCGGCTTCCCCTGCGCTGTGCGCTGGCCATCCGGGCGGCGCGCCTGATCTACGCCGACATCGGCCGGCAGATCGCCCGGGTCGGCTTTGACGTGCGGGCCGGACGCGCCGTGGTGTCGCGCGGTCGAAAGTTGTGGTTGGTGTTGCGCGCCGCCGCCAGCACGCTGGCGGGAGCGTGGTCGTGAGCGCCGCTCTCGCCGTCGCCGTCTACGTCGGGCGCATCCGCCAGTTCCGGCGCGTCGATTGGATGGTCTACCTGTCGTGGGTGGGCCTGATGCTGGGGCTTTGCCTGACGACCAGCGGCTTCGTCTGGGCAGGCGTCCGGGCCGGTGCGCCGCTGCCCCCCGAGGCCACCGCCGTCCCGCTGGGCGCGGTGATCTTCACGCTGGCCATCGCCGTCGACACCATCGGCCATCGGACGATCTACAAGGAGGCGCTGCGCGGTGGCGAGGCGCTGGTCCACCACGTCATCATCGTGGCCGGGATCGCCAGCTGCGTCCTTTTGTGCGCGGCCTACTCGGGCGGCGCGATCTATGCCGTGCCGGCGCTGGTGCTGACGGGCCTGTCGTTCATCTACAGCCTGGTCGACGAGGTGATGCACTGGCGCCGCTATCTGTCGGCGAAGTCGGACGTCGTGGAGATGTGGAGCCACGTGTTCATCCTGATCGGGCACGGTGTGATGATGACCGGCTGGTGGTTGTGGTACGCGCGCGGATACGCCGGCGTCACCGAGACCTTGCGGGCGCTGGCTCACCGGCTGGCCGGAGGGGGCCCGTGAGGGCGGTGGCCGCGGTGGCCTGCTTGACCCTGCTGGGAGGAGCCCCTGCCATGGGCGCAGACGGTCTGGACACCAGCGCCGCTGGCGCTGACGCCGGCACCAGCGCCATCGAGCAGGCCTACCGTGCCGGCAAGGCCGCATCCGACGAACGGGAGGCCCGTCGCTGTTTCCAGCGGGGGATCGATCTTGCCCGCCAGCAGCTCGGCGCGACGGCGGACGCGCCCGGCGCGCTGCTGTGGCTGGCCGCGAATCTGGCTGGCGAGGCCCTGACGCACGGGCGTCTGTTCGCGCTGAAGGTTATCCCCGAGATCGAATCGACGCTGCTGCGCCTGGACCAGCTTCACCCCACGTACGATCACGCGGCGGCGGCGCGGGCCCTGGCCAATCTGTACTGGAAGGCGCCCGCCCTGATCTCGGTGGGCTCGTCGAAGAAGGCCAGCCGCTATTTTGAGGTTGCCCTCCAGCGCGCGCCAGGCTTTCCGGGGAACCAGGCCATGGCAGCCGCTTACTTTGCCGCCCGGGGGGACTGCGGCCGGGCGCGCCCGCTGGCCGAGGCGGTGAACGCGAACGTGGACCTGGATTCATTCGGCTCCGACGCGGCCGAGTGGCGACGGCTGGCGCGGGGGGCGCTGGCCGACTGCGACTGAGTGCCACAGCCCATGCGCCGTCGAATCCTGTTCGTGGCCGAGGCGGTGAGCCTGGCCCAGGTCGTTCGCCTGGTCACGCTGGCCCGCGCCCTGGATCCGCTGCGCTATGAGGTTCACTTCGCCTCGGCGCAGTTCGACGCGCTGATCTTTGCGGGCACCACCTTCCACCGTCACACCATCCACTCGCTGCCCGCGGCGGTGGTGGAAGCGCGCGTGGCCGCGGGACGGCGCCCGTACAGCGTCCGCACGTTGAGCCGCTACGTGGACGAAGAGCGGGCCTTGCTGCAGGCCGTGCGACCGGCGCTGGTGGTGGGCGACCTGCGCCTGTCGCTGTCGATCTCCACCGCGGTGCAGGGCGTCCCGTACGCGTCCCTCATCAACGCCTACTGGAGCGGGCACGCCGTGCGCGACGGGTTCCCGTTGCCCGACCATCCCATCGTGCGGTTGCTGGGCGTGGCGCGGGCGGCGCGCTATTTCCCCAGCGCCCTGCCCTGGGTCTTCGAATATTTCGCCCGTCCGGTGAACACCCTCCGGCGTCGTCACGGCCTGCCGCCCATCGGCGACATCGCCGACGTCCTCACCCACGGCGATCACACGCTGTTTCCCGACGTGCCCGCGCTGGTTCCCACGCGCGCCCTGCCGACGCACCAACATTTCCTGGGCCCGGTGCTGTGGTCGCCGGCGGTGCCGTTGCCGGCCTGGTGGCGCGCGCTCGATCCGGGGCGACCCACCATCTACGTCACCCTGGGCTCGTCGGGCTGCGTTTCGCGGCTGCCCCTGGTGATCGACGTGGCGGCGCAGCTGGGATTCCAGGTGCTGGTGGCCACCGCCGGGCGCTGCCAGCTGGGGTCGCTGCCCGCGCACGTCTTCGCCGCCGACTATTTGCCCGGGCACCTGGCGGCCCGCCGCTCGGTGGCGGTGGTCTCCAACGGCGGCAGCAGCACCGGTTATCAAGCGCTGGCCGAGGGCCGCCCGGTGCTGGGCATCGCCTTCAATCTGGACCAGTACCTGGCGATGACCGCCATCGCCGGCGCCGGCGCCGGGCTGCTGCTGCGGGCCGGCAATCTGCAGCGCGCCACGCTGGGCGAAGCATTGCAACGCCTGGTCGGCGACAGCCGCTTCACCGCGGCCGCCACCCGGCTGGCGACCGAATTCGGAGACTGGAACGCGGCGACCAACTTCGCCGCCTTGGTGGAAGGAGCGACCGAACATGCCCCATGTCGTGATTGAAGAGGCCGGTGACGTCGCACGCGCCTGCGAGGGAATTCCCCTGGCGGCGGTGCGCAACGGCGGCGAGATCCTGAAGGTGGTCAACGTCTACCTGGGCCGCTCGGGCCACACCGCGCTGGTCGACTGCGTGGTGGTCGAGGACGGGCGCACCCAGGGCTTCTTCGTGCAGCTTTCGCAGAAGGAGAGGCAGATCACCGTCCGTCTTCTCTCCGCGACCGATCCGGAGAAAACCGACGGCGTGAAACGGATCATGGCGCTGATCGCTCAGCAGATTCAGCAGGCCACCGCCGGCAGCCGCTTTGGAAAAACCAATCTGCAAGCGTTCTTGCCCACGTGAGCCGCGCGCTTTCCGACCAGGGCCCCCGGGTCCTGGGACGGCGCGCCGATGTTCACCCTTTGCGACCGCGGCGGGAAAGACGCCGCGCGCACGGGCGACTGCGCTATGCTGGCGGGCCAGGGCTGCGGGGGCCCGTGATGGTCGGAGAAACGCTCGGCAGCTACAGGATCGTCGGCAAGATCGGGGAGGGCGGCATGGGTGCCGTCTACCAGGCCGAACACGCGTTGATCGGGCGGCGGGCGGCCATCAAGGTGCTGCTGCCCGAACTGTCCAGCCGCGCCGATGTGGTGCGCCGCTTTTTCAACGAGGCGCGGGCCATCGCCAACCTCAACCATCCGGCCATCATCGACATCTTCGACTTCGGCTTTCACAGCGACGGCAGCGGATACATCGTGATGGAGCTGCTGGAGGGCGAGAGCCTGGGCGCGCGGCTGAAGCGGGTCGGTCACCTGGAGGGCGCCGTCGCGGTTCGACTGACCCGTCAGATCGCCGCCGCCATGTCGATGGCCCACAACCACGGCGTCATCCACCGCGACCTCAAGCCTGACAACCTGTTCCTGGTGCCGGATCGAACCGGCGCGCCGGGCGAGGTCATCAAGATTCTGGACTTCGGCGTCGCCAAGCTGGCCAGCGCAGGGTCGGCCGACGGAGGGCCGGGCGTGACCAGCACTGGAACCGTGCTGGGCACGCCGCTTTACATGGCGCCCGAGCAGTGCCGCGGCGCCGGGCTGGTAGATGCGCGCGCGGACATATACGCGCTCGGCTGCGTCGCTTACCACATGCTGTGCGGACAGCCACCGTTCATCTACGATTTCCCCGGCGAGCTGATCGCCGCCCACCTGCTGGAGACGCCGCGGGCGTTGCGCACCCTGAACCCGTCGGTCACGCCGGCGGTGGAAGAGGTCATCTTGCGAACGCTGGCCAAGCGGCCGGAGGATCGCCCGCAATCGATGCAAGAGCTGCTGGAGCAGCTGGAGCGCGCGACCACCGCCCCAAACCCGACGCGCGATCGACGGACCATCCTCTTCGGCGCGCAGGAGCCGCCGGCGCCGCATGAGGCCGCGCCGGTGCTCGCGGCGCCAGTGGCGCCGCGGCCGCCCACGCCGGTGCCGGCCACGCACACCATGGTGTTGCCCGAGGAAGAGCCGGCCTTCGACGAGCCGTCCGCCCGCAGCGCGCCGGTCGCCAGGGTCACGGTGCCGCGGGCGGACACCACGCTGGGGCGCAACCTGGGCGAGCTGGCCGGCGCGCCGACGCGCCCATCACGGCGTTACCTGGTGACGGGAGCCGTGGCCCTGGCGACGGTGGGCCTGGGCGTGGTCTTGCTGTCGGGTCGATCGGCCAGGTCGCCGTCGCCGGTATCGCAGCCTTCGCAGCCTTCGGAGGAGAGACAGCCGGCGGCCACCGTGGCGGCAGAACCCGAGGCGCCAGCACCCGCAGCGCCCGTCGCCGCGCCCCCGGTCGCGGCGGTCGTGCCGCCGCCCGTTGATCCTGGCCCGCCCACCCCGGAGCCCGAGCCCAGCGCCCGTCGCGCCGCTTCGTCGCCGACGACCGCCCAGCCGGCGTCGGTCACGTTCAAGATCGAAGGGGCGCGCGAGGAGATCACCGTCAAGGTCGACGGCAAGAGCGTGCCCGGCAATGCGCCGATCCGGTTACCGCGAGACGGGGCGATTCACACGGTGCGCGTCAGCAGCGCGCATTTTGCGCCCGAGACGTTCTCCAAGCGGGCCGACGGCAATCGGACCTTTCACCTGAAGAACGAACTGCGCCTGCTGACCGCGCCCGGGAACTAGCGGCGTCGCCGGCGGCGCAGCGCCAGCGCCAGGACGGCCCACAACACCAGGGGCGCGCGGCTGGATGGGGACGGGGAGGCGCCCCCTTCGCCGTAGCTGCACGGCCCGATGACGGCGCCCGCTCGGCCCCCGCTGCCGTCGCGTCCGGCGGCGTCGACGTGGCCGGCCGCGCCGCCGGAACCACGAACGGCGTCGTCGCCGCCGCCCACGGAATCGTTCATGGCGCCGTCCGGGACCGAGAGGGGTGCGTCAGCGTCCTCGGACGCCGACTGGTCGGCGGCAGCGTCGGGGAGGGCGGCGTCGGGCAGCCCCGTGCCGCCGTCGGAGCAGTTTCCGGTGGACGCGTACGCGCAGACGCCGGTGGCGCGAATGCAGGTGGCGGTCTGGCAAGCATCGGGCGGCACGCAAACCACCGCCGGACCAGAGGTGCAGACACCGCCCTTGCACACGTCGGGACCGTCGCACTTGTCGCCGTCGTCGCAGTTGGTGCCATCGGCCAGCACCGGGTTCGAACAGGCGCCCGACACCGGATCACAGGTCCCCGGTCCGTGGCACTTGTCCGGGGCCGGGCATCCGACCGGCGCGCCCGCGGTGCACACGCCGGCCTTGCACGCCGCGCTGCTGGAACATTTGTTGTCGGTGCCGCAGGCGGTGCCGTCGGCGGCCGCCGGCTGCGAGCAGGACCCGGTGGCGGGATCGCAGGTTCCCACCTTGTGGCAGCTGTCCTGCGCGGCGCAGGTGACCGCGGTGCCGGCGCCACAGACGCCGCCGTGGCAGGTCTCGATGCCGTTGCACTTGTTGCCGTCGTCGCAGCTGGTGCCGTCGTTCAGCGCCGGGTTCGAGCAGATACCGGTCGCCGGCGCGCACGTCCCCTTGGCGTGACAGCGATCCTGAACCGTGCAGGTGACGGCGGTGCCCGGGCTGCAGACGCCGGTGTGGCAGGTCTCGATGCCGTTGCACTTGTTGCCGTCGTCGCAGCTGGTGCCGTCGGCGGCCGGCGGGTTCGAGCAGGTGCCGGTCGCCGGCGCGCACGTCCCCGCCACGTGGCATCGATCGAGCGCCGTGCAGGTCACCGCCGTGCCCGCCGAGCAGGTCCCGCTCTGACAGGTCTCGATGCCGTTACACTTGTTGCCGTCGTCGCAGCTGGTGCCGTTGGCGGCGTTCGTCTGCGCTGAACAGGTGCCGCTGGCCGGATCGCAGGTCCCCGCCACGTGACAGATATCGGTTGCCGAGCAGGTCACCGGCGTGCCGGCCGTGCATGATCCGTTCTGGCAGGTCGAGATGCCGTTGCACTTGTTACCGTCGTCGCAGTTGGTGCCGTCGCCAGCGTTTGTCTGCGGCGAACACATGCCGTTCGCCGGGTCACAGGTTCCCCTGACGTGACAGACGTCGGTGGCGGCCGGGCAGGTCACCTTGGCGGTCGTCCGGCAAAGGCCGGTGCACAGGCAGGTGCGCGTGTAGCACGAATCTGTCACGCAAGAGTCGTCGCACGGCGTGCAGGTGTCGATGATCGGTCCGCCGTTGATGCAGTCGGGGCTGTTGATGGGACAAGCCGCCTGCTGCACCTGGCCGTACGTACCGTCCGGCACGGGCGACATGTCCTGGAGAGGCCTGTCGCATCCGGCGCCCAAGGTCAGCGCCAAGCTCGCCGCGAAAAAACCGGTGCTCGCCCAACGTGCCGCGCCCTGCATCGCCGGAACGCTACGATAGCGGGCCGCGAACATCAATAGTTGGGTCTACAGTAGACTGGGCGCCGCGGAGATGAACGCGCGCGCGGTTCCGAGAAGCCTTGTTCAGCCGGTGGACGCGCGGATCCCGGCGATCTTCCGCATCGCGATCGGGCTGGTCGCCACCCTCGACCTCGCCGATCGACTGCGCGACGCGTTCACCTTCTATTCCAGCCAGGGGCTGCTGGCGCCTGACGCGTCGATCGGAGGGGCCGGCTTGCTGCCCCATCTGCTGCTGGGCGCGTCGCCATCTCCGGCCAGAGTGACGATCTTCTTTGTTTTCGGGTTCGTGGTCCTGACCTGCTTCACGCTGGGCTACCGGACCCGGCTGGCGGCGGTCCTGACCTGGGTCGTCATCTTCACGATCCAGATGCGCAACCGGACCATCTGCGACGGTGGCGACACGCTGCTGCGCATCCTCTGCTTCTGGTCCCTCTTCATCGACCTTGGGGGGCGGCTGAGCCTGGACGTCTGGCTGTCGCGTCGCCCGGCCCAGGCCACCGTGCCCGGCCTTCCGGTCCGGTTGCTCCGGCTGCAGATCGCGCTGGTCTATCTGACGGCGGGCCTGGCCAAGAGTGGGGCCAGCTGGCACGACGGTTCCGCGGTGTATTACGCGGTGCAGAGCCTGGATTTTGGCCGGCCGCCGGGCGTCTGGCTGGCGGCGCACCCGCTGCTGGCACAGGCGATGGCGTTCTCCACGCTGGTCATCGAGGTCGCCTTCGCGCCGCTGGTGCTGGCGCCCCTGCGCACCACGGCGGCGCGCGCGCTGGGCCTGGCCCTGGGCCTGGCCCTGCACGTCGGAATCGCGCTGACCATGCGCGTGGGCATCTTCTCGTGGGTGTTGCCGGCCGGTTACACCATCTTCCTGTCACCCTGCTGGATCGACGCAGTCCTCCGGCGGGTGCGCGCGCGGTCGACGGCGGTCACCTCGCCGATCTCCGACGGAGAGCCGCCGGGCGTGAACGTCACCCGACGGTCCGCGCTGTTCTGGAGCGCGCTGAGCCTGCAGATGGCGGCCGTCGTCTGTCAGCTGATCCTGGGCAAAGGCGGCGGCCATCGGGCGCCGCCGGTCTATCGCGAGCTGGCGGTGCTGGGGCTGAGCCAGACCTGGACCATGTTCTCGCCCGAGCCACCCAGGCGCCTCAATCGGTTCACCGCCAGCGGCGTCGCCACCGACGGCAGCCAGGTCGACGTTCTGGCGCGCGCGGCGCCGCTGCTGTCGCCCGATCATGCGCTGTTCTATAGCCGCTGGTTCAAGTACCGATCGGACCTGGCGCGAACCGAGCCCGCCGACCTGGCGGCCTTCGGACGCTACGTGTGCCGTCGTTACAACGGCGAGATCACCGGCGCCCGATTGGAGCGCTTCACGCTGACCCTCTACTGGCGCGACATCCCCCCACCCGGCCAGCGCAACGCCCCCGCCTGGCAGCACGCCGACGTTCTGCAGCAGCCCTGTCTTTCGGCCGCGCCCTGAGCTGCCGCGGCGGCCGGCGCGCGTGGTAGTTTCGCCGCCATGGTTCGGCCGCTTTCGATAGTTGTTCTTGCCCTGAGCGTGATGGGCGCGGTGCTGACAGAGACGGCCGCCGCGGCGCCCAAGGACGATCTCCTGAAGGAAGCGGCTGGCTTCGAAAGACGAGGCGACTACGCCCACGCCGTCGGCGCGCTGGAGCAAGCGTTCACGGCCAGCGGCGATCCGTTGATCCAGTACGACATCGGGCGGCTGTACGAACGGCTGAAACGCCCGGTGGAGGCGTTCGCCGCGTTCAGCCTGTTTCTGGACAAGGCGACCGGCGCGCCCGACATCTACCGGCAGGACGCCAGCAAGCGCCGCCAGGAGGTGCGCCGCGGCCTGGTGGAGATCGAAATCCGCTGCGCCGTCGCGGGCGCCAGGGTGTCCCTGGACAGCCGCGTCCTGGGGCAGACGCCGCTGGACGGCCCGGCCCTGGCGCTGCCCGGGAAACACCAGCTGCACGCCGAAAAACCCGGGTACGTCGACTTCGACGCCACCCTGGCGGACGGTGATCGCAGCGTCGACGTGAAGCTGGCTGAACGCCGCCTCACCGCGCCGTCGCCCGTCTCGGCGCCGGTACTCGCGCCTGCCCCGGCCCCGGCGCCCGGACCCGCCGCGGTGGTGACGACGTCACCGGCGGCGCCCGTTGCCGAACCGGCCACCGCCGCGTTTGTCACGCCACCTTCCGCGATCGAAGTCACGGCCGGCGGCGTGTTCTGGACGGCGAAGGAAGCGACCTCCAGCGTGACCCCCGGCTTCACCATCGGCGGCCGCCACACCGTCTTCGACATCACCCCTGGGCGCACGCAGCTGCGGGTGGGCGGCAAGCTGGGCTTTACCAGGATCAGCGACCCGTCCCCCGCCACGTTCTGGTCGCTGCTGGCGGGGGCCGCCGTGCGCCACCAGCTGGCGGCGCGCTTCGCCGTCCATGGCGGCATCGACGCGGGAATCCTGCTGCTGGCGGGGTTGACGCCCGATTCGAAGCTGCTCGCGCCAGGCTCGGTCAGCGAGGTGAAGTCTCCCGGCCTGCTGGCATTCGAGGTCCGTCCCAGCGCCGGGATCGAGTACGCGCTCTCGTCGGCCTGGGCGCTGGTGCTGGGACCGCAGGTGGTCTGGAACCCGCGCCCGACGCAGTTCCTCACCTATCAATCGCTGCTGCGTTTTGACGTCAGCGCCGGCGCCAGCGTTCGCTTCTGAACGGTTCCACCGGGCGCGGCTAGAGCCAGCCCACCGCGTGAGCACCGGCGCCGGCCACCGCGCCGCCCAGCACCAGCCAGGTGGCGTTGACGCGAAGACGCAGCAGCACAGCCAGGGAAACGGCACCCAGGATCGCCGCCCGCGGATCGACCAGCACGCCGCGCCCCAGCTGAAGGGCGACCACCGCCATCAGCGCCAGCGAGGCAACGTTGACGCCGTCGAGAAATGCTCCCGCCAGCGGCGACGCGCGCAACCGCGGGACCAGCGGCCCGCTGAGCGCGACGAAGATGAACGCCGGCAAGAAGATGCCCAGCGTCGCCACCAACGCGCCGCCGGTGCCCGCCAGCAGATAGCCGACGAACGTGGCGCTGGTGAACACCGGCCCCGGCGTCAACTGACCGGCGGCGACGGCGTCGATGAGCTGCGCCTCCGTCAGCCAGTGCAGCTTTTCAACGAGATCGGCGCGAAGGAACGCCATCAGGACATAGCCGCTGCCAAACAGGACCGAGCCGATCTTGAAGAACACCCCGAACAGTCCAGACAAGGTGACGGTGACGGCGGACGTGGCCATCGCGCCGGCGGCCACGGGCAGCACGGGAACAAACTGCCCGAGGTGGTTCTTGCCGGGAGCGGCTTTTCCGCGCGTGGCGGCCGCGCAGGCCACCAGGACACCGCCGCCAAACAGGATGACCAGCTCGTGAACGCCAAGCGCTGACGCCACCGCCGCCCCCACCGCCAGGACGCGCAGCGGCCAGGTGCGCGCCGCCGCCGGCGCCAGGTTCCAGAAGGCCTGGCCGACGATGGCCAGGATGACCGGCTTTATCCCCCACAGAAGCCACGACGCCTGCGGCAGCTGGCCATACCGAACATAGGCCCAGGCCAGAGCCAAGGTGATCAACATGGCCGGCACGATGAAGCTGACGCCCGCCACCACCAGGCCGGCCCAGCGGCGGCGACCCCATCCGATGTGAATCGCCATCTCCGTCGAGTTGGGCCCTGGAATGAGACTGGTCGCGCCCAGCAGGTCCAGGAAACGCTGCTCCGTCAGCCATTGGCGACGCTGCACCACCTCGTCGCGCATGATGGCGATGTGGGCCGCCGGTCCGCCGAAGGTGGTCGCGCCCAGTCTCAAGAACAGCAGGGCCAGCTCTGCCAGTGACGTCGTCGTCTCCTGCGGCGTGGGCTGGCTCTCGCTCATCGAACCGGACGATATCTCGGTTCCCCGCCACCTGAACGTCGGCCGCGCGGCACGCAACCGGAGGCGTCATTTGCTCTGATATGATGCGCGGTCGATACCCAGCGTGAGCACGAGACAATCAAAATCGAAGCGTGTCGTCGTCGCCGAAGGGACGGCGGCGGCGACGACAATGAAGATGGGGTGGCTGGCCAGGGGCAGCTCGGGCGGCGCCTTGCGGGTGGTGCACGATGGCGGGGCGCCGCTGCCGGCGCGCACCACGCTGACGCTGGACGCCGCCGCCGTGGCCCACGCCGTGGAGACACGGCAACCCGTCGTGCTGCTGTTCGAAAATGGCGATCCCCGGCTGCCCATCGTGGTCGGCCTGGTGCAACCCGATCCGGCCGCCGCGCTGCTGGGGACGTTGCTGGCGCAGCCGGTGAAGACCGGCCAGGCGCCCGCCGAGGTTGCCCCCGCGTCCGTCACGCGCCCGGGAACGCCCGTGGACGCCCGCGTGGACGGCAAGCGCGTGATCATCGAAGGGCAGGACGAAGTCACCCTGAAATGTGGCGAGGCCAGCATCACCTTGCGGCGCGACGGCAAGATGATCCTGCGCGGCGCCTACGTCGAGACGACCTCCAAGGGCGTGAACCGCATCCGCGGTGGCAGCGTGAAGATCAACTGAGATGACAACCGCGGATGGCCGGCCGATCCCGTGGGACATCTACGAGGAGCACCTCGACGAGGCCGGGTGGCTGTGGGGCGCCTGGGAGCGGGCCATGGACTCGGCGATCCATACGCTGGGCGACGTGATCGACGGACCGGAGGAACGCCTGGCCGCGCACCTGGACGGACTGGTCCTGGGCGGCCGGCGCGTCGCCGAGAGACTGTTGCTCCCGGCGCTGGAAGGCGACGATGCCAACCTGAGCGCCGCCGCCGCCTGGGCGCTGGTGCAAGGTGAAGACGCCGATCACCAGGACGCCGTCGTCGATGCCCTGGTCGCGGCGCCGCCGCCGGCCCGCCTGGCGATGGCCCGCGCGCTGGTGCTGAGCCCGCGCATCGACATCAGCCGGGTGGCGCGGCTGTGGCACGTGGGGCCGCCCGCGTTGCGCCCGATGATCCTGGGCATCTTCGGGCGCCGCGAGCCCGACTGGGTGCGGGCGCAGGTGGAGGCGGCCTTTCGCGACGGCGAACCGACGCTGGTGGCCGCGGCCTGGCGGGCGGTGCGAACGGTGCCCGATCCGCAAGCCCTCTCGTACCTTGACGAGTCGCTGCGCTCCGCCGAGCCGGCGGTGCGCGCCGAGGCGCTGATCACCGGCGTGGCCCTGGGCTCGCGGGCCGCCTGGGAGGCGTGCCGGGAGGCGGCCATGGCCGCTGACGACGGCTGCCGGGTGCCGCTGGCATTGCTGGCGGTCAGCCCCCACGCCCAGGATCGCGGGCGGGTGCGGGCGCGAGTGGACGAACCGTCGATCAGAGCGCACGCGCTGTGGGCGCTGGGGTTCGCCGGCGAAGTCGAGGACGGTGATCGTCTGGTCGAGATGATCGGCGATCCCCAGGCGGCGCCGGTGGCGGGCGAGGCGCTGTCGACGATGACCGGGATCGCCATCGACGGACCGTTCGTGGTGCGCGCGGAGACCAGGGGACCGCAGGGCGACGAAGTGGGCGATGACGATCCGCCGCCCGTGGTGCGCCAGGAAGATCACCTGCCGGTGCCCGACGCCGCCAAGGTGACGGCCTGGTGGCGCAGCCAGCGCCGACAGTTTCGCCCGGGCGTGCGCCATCTGGGCGGACAGGCGCGGACGCCGACCGGCGTGCTGGCGGCGCTGAGCACGGCGGCCACCTGGCGCCGCCAGATCTTGTGGCTGGAGCTGGTCGGCCTCAAGCGGGCCCCGGCGGCCCTGGACCTGCGCGACTGGGCCCGTCAGCAGCAGAGCGCCCTGGCCGAGGGAGTTCGCCGTGCTTGAGATCAAGAACCTCACGCCGTTCGCCGCTGCCCTGGTCCCGGTCATGGACGCGAGGGGCAAGGAAGGCGCCACCGTCGTCGTCAAGGGCACCTTTGCCCTGCCCAAGGCGCGCGCTGCGTCCGGTGCGCTGGCCGTCGCTGATCAGCAGGCCAAGATCGAACTGGGCGACGTCCCCTTCTTTGATCCGCCTGAAAAGTCCAGCGTGCGGTATGCCGCCGAGTCCAGCCCCACCAAGGCGGCGACCGACGTGGTGCTGGTCGGCCACGCCTACGCGCTGGGGGGACGCGGCGAGACCGTCGACGTCGTTCTGCGGATTGGACCGGTGGCCAAGATGGCGCGCGTGTTCGGCGATCGAAAATGGCAGCGCGCCATCGGGCGGTGGCGTCCGTCCGACCCGAAGCCGTTCGACAGGATGCCTCTGGTGTTCGAGCGTGCCTTCGGCGGCTGGGACACCACCTCGCCCGACCCGCGCAAGCACGCCTTCGAACCGCGCAACCCGGTGGGGGTCGGGTTTGCGGCCTCGCGGCTGTCGAGCCCCGAGGGACTGCCCCTGCCCAACCTGGAAGATCCGCGTTTTCTGATCAGCGCGACGAAAGATCAGCCCGCGCCCGCAGGCTTTGGATTCATCGGCCCCGCGTGGACGCCACGCCGCGAGCGCGCCGGCACCTACGACGCCAGGTGGAAGAAGGATCGCTTTCCGCTGTTGCCGCTGGACTTCGATCCGCAGTTCTTCCAGGCCTGCCTGCCCGATCAGATCGTGCGCGGTCACCTGCAGGGAGGCGAACCGGTCGCCATCAGCAACGCCAGCCCGTCCAGGGAGCTGTCCTTCACGGTCCCCAGAAGAAACCTGGAGATCACCGTCTGGCTCCGCGGCCAGCCGACGATCCATCGGCCCGCGCTGGACACGTTCATCGTCGAGCCCGACGAGAACCGCGCGCTGTGCGTCTGGAAGACGACGTTCCCCTGCCCGCGCCAGTTTCTGCACATCGATCTCGTCCGCATCCGGGAGTCCGCCCCGTGAGCGCCAGCGCGCGCGGTGGACGGGGCGGGCGGCTTGTGCTCAGCGGTTTCGAGCTGCTGACGGCGGTGGGCAACGACGCCCGTCAGACGTGCGCGTCGATCCGCGCCGGCGTCAGTCGCATCGCCGAGTATCCATTCTTCGCGCCCACCACGCTGGATCCGGGGTGGGATGAGCAAGAGCCGGTCATGGTGGCGGCGGTGAAGACTGTGCCGTTCGAGCTGCCGCTGCGCGCTCGTCTGGTGGCGCTGGGCGCCCAGGTGCTGCGCGCGCTGCCCGGGCAGGTCCCTTTGACACGCGCCGATCTGGCGCAGACGGCGCTGCTGGTGGCGCTGCCCTGGGCCGACGACGCGGTGAAAGAGGCGCAGATCCCCACGCGCCTGGTCCCCGAGTTGCTGCACGCCTGCGGACTGCCGGATTTTCCGGTGATGAGGACGGTCGCTGGCGGTCACACAGCCGTCTTCGAGCTGATCGAGCTGGCAGAGAAGCTCCTGGCCCAGCAGCAGGCCGCATCGGCCATCGTGCTGGCGGTGGATTCTTATCTCGGCGGCCAGCGGCTGGCATTGCTGGATCAAGCCTGGCGTCTGCGCAGCGCCCGCAACGTGGACGGGTTCGTCCCGGGCGAGGCGGCGGCCGCCCTGTTCATCGAGACGCAGACGGCGGCCCGCCGGCGCGCCGGAAAAGTGGCGGCCCTCATCGGCAGTGTCGGGCGCGGCAGCGAACCCAACCTGGTGACCTCCGACGATCAGAGCACCGGTCGTGGGCTGACCGACGCCATCGACCAGGCGTTCGCGGAATCAACCACCACCGGTCTGTGTCCGTGGGTGCTCTGCGACATGAACGGCGAGAGTTACCGCGCCTACGAGTGGGGGCTGGCCAGGACCCGCATTCCCGCGCGACTGGGCAGCGTGGGCCGTCTGGTGCACCCGGCCGACTGCATCGGCGATGTGGGCGCCGTCACAGGTGCGGTCTTGCTGGGCATCGCGGCCGGCGGTTTTGCGCGGAATTACGCGCCCGCCGGGGAGGCCCTGCTGTGGACGGCCAGCGATGGCCCCACCCGCGCCGCCGTGTGCGTCGAGGCCCCCGTTCCATGAGATATTGTTGCTGCTGATCAAGGAGACAACCGGACATGCCAGCCAGCACCAGCGTCAACATGAGGACCGTGGTCCACGCATCCAGCAGCGGCATCGCCACCGCCTTCCCCGACGTGTGTCTCACGCCGTCGCCAGCGGGACCGATTCCCATTCCGTACCCGAACATCGCGCAGTCGTCGGACACCGCCCAGGGCAGCAAGACGGTGAAGATCGACGGCAACCCGGTGATGATCCAGGGAGCGAACTTCTCCACCAGCAGCGGCGACGAAGCGGGCTCGGCCGGCGGCGTCGTCTCTGGCTTGACGAAGGGGAAGGCCGAGTTCGTCCTTTACTCGTTCGACGTGAAGATCGACGGCAAGAGCGTTCCGCGCCTGGGCGATCTCATGCTGCAGAACAAGGGAGGCGGGCCCAACACGCCGCCGTTCCCGGAGGTGCAGCCGCCGAACCCAGCCGCCCCGTCCCTGCTGGATGACGAGGACCCCGACGAGCTGACCAGCATCGAGATCGTGGAGTGACGGAGACAGGGCGCCATGGCTGACCACGATCAGTTCGTTAACCTGGAAAAGAAGGCCACCTTCGTCGAGGACGAGGTCAAGTCGATCGAACGAGCGGGGCCGCTGCACGTCGAAGCGGTCATGAAGACCGGCATGAGTCCCAACATGCTCAAGCTCAGGGTCGTCGTCGACTCTGAACCCAACCAGTACACCGCGACGGAGAAGCTGAGCAACCCTCGGTTCACGCTGGTCCGCAGCACCAAGCTCTCGCCGGTCAGCGCCAAGAAGTTCAAGATCGAGGAGGACATCGCGCTGCCGGCGGCGGGCGGCAACAAGTACAAGGTCGAGGCCAAGGTCAAAAAGAAGGTGGTGGAGGCGGCGAAGAAGCTCTTCACCTGGCGCAAGCTGTACTACCAGCCTGTGCACATGGCCGGGGTGACCGTGCCGTCCATGGGCAGCATGGAGGCCGACTATGACAGCCACTTCATCAAGTTCAAGATGAAGGACGGCGCCGGAGCGGTTCCCCTCATCACCAACACCGACTCGAACACCGTCGCGCAGCGCGATCAGGTCGTGAAGGACGCCCGCGCCGGTTACACCATGGACCGGTACGAGCCCTACACGGTGTGCATTTACTTCGTGAACATGATCGCCAATCCGCTCAACTCCAACTATGTCGTGACGCCGGCGATGTCCACCGCCCACAAGCTGAACGCCGGGATCATCTCCTGGTCGGGGGACACGATCTCGTGGAAGGTCCCGGGCGGCAAGTACCTGTGGTGGGGGCTGACCGCTGCTGACGACGCCATGAACGGCGGGCGCGGAAAGTGGCTGGTGCCAGGAAGCGCTCACTACGTGGGCGACGATGGCGTCTCTCGTTCCATCCCGGACGCGGACGTCACGATCGACACGTCCAAGAAAGTCAGCGGCCTCGGCGGGTACAACCACCTCAAGATCCACTTGCCCTGGGGCGCCAAGGACTTCTTCTCGTCAAACACCGTCCGCTTTGGGATGACCTTGAAGGTGGTGAAGGGGTTCAGCGGGGGCTACTCCGAACCGAACGTGAACATCATCACCGTGGCCACCTCCGCATGGTGGAGGCCCTACGACGACGCCAAGCGCCTGCAGATCTTGAACCACGAGATGGGCCACAAGATCGGCATGGTCGCCGACGGCTCGCCGAAGAAGCTGGACAAGCCCGCCTTTCAATACACCGGGCAAGGACATCAGGGTCCGCACTGTCAGAACAACGCCACCTACAACGCGACCTTGCCCGAGCCGTGGCAGGGCACTCCTCTGTGCGTGATGTTCGGCGCAACCAGTTGCTTCGATCCAGTGACCGGCACCCACAAACCGGCACCGTCGAAGTTTTGTCCGATCTGCGACAAGCTGGTCAAGCGGCTGGATCTGTTCGCGTCGGATCTCCCTGGTCTGAAGAATTCGGTTCGTCTGGGGCATATATGAACAACGCCGGACGGTGGCGCGTCGGCGCGCTGCTGCTGGTGATGTTCGCGGCAACGTCTCTGGCCTGCGCCGCCTGCCGCCATCGGGCCCAGTCGGCCAACGACAACAGCGCCGGCGGCAAGGCCGGCGACGCGAAAAGGAACGTTCCCATGGAGCCGAAAATAAACCGCCAATGTGATTTTGGTCAGGTTGAGGAGACGTTCGCAACATATCCGTGCACGCCGGTGCTGACGCGGGAACACGAGAACGTCATTCGCATCAACGCCCCGGAAGAGGTCATCTTCACGCCGCACGGTGATCAACCCCTGGGGGAAGACACTCGATTCATCGTCTGCGGTGCCATGCAGATGCGCACAGAGACCCTGGGCGAGCTGGGTGTGCACGCGACCGAGCTCGACGCGTTGATGCTGGTCGCCGTCGATGCCAGGACCAACAAGACGTATACCGGACCCATCGGCCAGCTGGGGACACCCGAGCCGATGCCCGAGGATCTCAAAGGCCCCGTCATCCCCGGGTATCTGATCGGCGAGAGCTTCAACCCGAACCTGGTTCGATCCTTCGACCTGCCGCCGGTGGAGACCGACTACTACGTCCACGCCGTGCTGGGGCCCTTCAAGTCGAACGTCCTCAAGGTTCGCCTGAAGAGCCAGAGCCACAAGTGAAGGCGGCGCTGACATGAAGCTGGCCTCCGTCCCGAAGACCATCGCCGACGCCACCCCGGCGGTCTCGCACGACTTCCGTGGGGTGATCATCGTGGCGATGCGTGTTCCGCGTCGCGAGGAGCTGATCCAGATCGATGGATTGTTTCGCATACCGACGGCGGCCGCCGCCGAGATCGGCCGGCCGCTGCATCGCGCCCTCTCCTGCCTGGCCTGGGGACGGGCCTATCACGACAGCGTCGATCCCTTCCGCGACATCGTGCTGTTCCCGGATGACGAGATTGACTCCGGCGGTTCCATCCAGGGCGCCTTCGCCTTTCAGGTCCCCATGTACCGGGGCGTGGGGCTGTACCTGCACGTCGCCCTCGGTCCCTATCTGTCCGACAGCATCCCCTCGCCGCCCTGATCAACGTCGCTCAGCGCCAGGCTGCAGGCCAGGGTGCCTCGGGTCATCGACGACCGGTTTGGTCAAGGCGTTGGCCCCGGCGGAGATGCGGCGTCCGCGAAATCCGGAACCGACCACCCAGATCAGCACCGCGATCAGGAAAGCAGCGAAGATGGCCGCGGCGATCCATCGCCTGCGCCCGGTTTCAAAGCTGCGGATGACGGCTCGATCATCCATGATGAAAATCTGGGTTCGTCCGCGGACAATGCAATGGTGGCTGCCCACGCTGGAGCGGCGCGCCAAGTCCCCGCCGATCAACGTTCAAAGGCACCCAGACTGGTCATTGCAGATCGAGCGCGCTGACGTGAACCGTTTCAGCCTCCGTGTTAGGAACACGCATGCAACGACTTGCCGTGATCATCGCCAGCACGCGCCCCGGACGAGCGGGGCTCCCCATCGGCAGCTGGTTCCACGCCTTCGCCGCGCGCGACGGTCGCTTTGACGTGTCGCTGGTCGACCTGGCCGCGGTGAACCTGCCGCTGCTGGACGAGCCGGCCCATCCGCGCCTGCGTCAGTACCAGCACGACCACACCAGAGCGTGGAGCGCCACCGTCTCGGCGTGCGACGCCTTCGTCTTTGTCACGCCGGAATACAATTACAGCGCCGCGCCGGCGCTGCTGAACGCCATGGATTTCCTTTTTCACGAATGGCACTACAAGCCGGTCGGCTTCGTCAGCTACGGCGGCGTCTCCGGCGGCATGCGCGCCGTGCAGATGACGAAGATGCTGGCGACGTCCCTGCGCATGATGCCGCTGCCGGAAGCCGTCACCCTCCAGGGATTCTCTCAGCACCTGAAAGACGGCGTCTTCACCCCGACCGAGGCCCACGAGAAAGCCGGCACCGCGATGCTGGACGAACTTGTCCGCTGGTCCGGCGCGCTGGCGACCCTGCGCGGGTGATCCGTCGGCGCTAGCGACGGCGGCGCCGCCGCGACGACGCCGCCCGCGACCGCAACATCGCCGAACCGAGCAGCGCCGACAGTCCAGCGCAGGGCGACAGGGGTTGACCGTCGCCGGCCAGCGCGCACCCGCCGGTCACGCCGGCAGCGCCGTTTCCCGTCCTGCCGCCGCTGCCGCTGTTTCCGCCGCCGGATGCGCCACCTGTGCCCGGCGACCCGCCGGTTCCGCCTGCGCCCCCGCCGCCGCCCGACCCAGCGCCCGCGCCGGTGTCGCCGCCTGTACCCGGCTGACCGCTGTCGCCAGGGCCGACCGCGCCGCTGTCGCCGCCGCCGTCCCGCGCGGCGTCCGCCGTCGCGCCGCCGTCACCGGGCGGCTGCGTGGGGGCGGCGATCATGACGTCGGCCAGCGCGTCAGCCTCGATGAAATCGTCGATGTAGATGGTGTCGACGAAGTTGCCCGGGCTCCGGCGGTGCAGGCCGTTCTGATAGAACAACGTGTTGCCGTCGGCCTTGGTCTTGGCCTTGTACGCCGTCACCACCTGCTGGCCGTCGTACCAGACGTCGACGCTGCCCATCTGGGCATTGACCGACCAGTGAACGTGGATGGCCACCTGGTGCCATTTCCCGATGGTGAAATCAGCGGTCCAGATCTTGGTGGCGCCCAGGAAGCCGACGCCGAAATTGATGGTGGTTCCACCCCCCATCATCCCCTTCGGCTCGACCCAGAAGTCCATCACGTTCTGCGAGCTGCCGTTCGACTCCCAGAAGGCGAACTCGTTCCGCATGCCCGCGTCGGCGGGCATCATGTAATGGCCGGAGATCCAGGTGTCCTTGCCCTCGGCGGTCAGCGTGCTCTGGTGCTGGATGTCGACGCGATCCTGGACGTACTGGCCGAAAAGATCATCCGGGTGCACGGTGATCTTGCAGGCATAGCTGCCGCTGTGAACCTGCTCGCCCAGCACCTCGACGTTCTTGCGTGTGCCCTTGGTGGCGTTGACGCCCGGCATCCACTCCGAGAGGTTTCCCTTCTCGAAGGTCGACGTCCAGACCACCGCCGCATGCGCAGGCCCAACCACCAGCAGCGACGCCAGCGGCAATGCCGAGCACAGCGACCATGACACTGACAATGACAGCGGAAAGCGCCAATGACCGGGGCTCGACTTCATTGATTCACCCAATCCACAGTGGTGCCGGAAGGTCCGCGGCGATCATCACGCGGTCCGTTCCGCCTATTTTAGTGGTTCCGGCGCGAAAAAAGAGCTCAGTGCTTGTGCTTGAGGTTGGCGCGGTACTCCCCGTCGCCGTTGACGTCGAGAAAGATCGGATTCGTCAACGCGAACGGATAGGCGGTGAATGTCTTGCGATCTCCCACCACGGGCGCCAGGGACTTGCTGCCGTCGACGCGCAGCACCAGATAGCCGTCCTCGGGCGTGGTCACGTCAAAGCTTTCGTGAAAACGAACCACGGCCGTCGACTCGGGGACCGCCCAGCGCTTCGCTTCCCGGCCGTTCAGATACAGCGTCACGCGATCGACCGACACCCAGGGCGCGGCCAGCACCTCGATGTCGGCGCGGGCCTTGCCGTCGCGGGCCGGCGCCAGGTCGCCGATGCCGGCGCCGCCCACCTCGAAGTGCACGAAGGGACCGGTGGTGAAGAAAGTGTGGTGACCCTTGACGGCCCGGGCCACGACATGCGGATCGACCCACTGCGGCCGGTCGTCCAGCACGCGGACATAGTTGCGCGGATAGCCGCCGATGTTGAAGGTCAGATGGTGCGTGTCTGAATTTCCGGTGGCCGTCACCACGTGGCCGTGGTTCAGCAGCGAGAACCAGTCGTCGATGACGCGATCGACGCTGCGGCGAACGGGATCTTGATAGCCGTTCATCACCTCGACGGCGTCGAAGTCCCAGGCAAAGCCGGGGCGCTCCGCCTTGTCGCTGCGGGCGTCGAACTTGCCCAGATCGAAATACCCGATCTCGGCATCGATGCGTGGATGGTGAACGTCGATGACGGCGTCGGGGGCCCGGCTGCGCACGTCCTGAAAAAAATCGTCGGGGCGCCGCCCGTGAACCAGCACCGCGCCCTGGCCGGCCCGCTCCAGATCGGGCGGCAGCGGAAAGGCCCCGAAGTGTCCCCAGCCGGCCGTGGTCAATTCGTCGCCGATGGCGCTGGTGATCAGCCGGCCGGCGTCGAGCGCCTTGATGAACGGTTCATAGTCGGAGACCACGTTGTGATCGGTGGACACGATCATCTGCACGTCGTCGGCGACGAACTCGTAGATCCGATGCTCCATCGGCACGTGCGAATCGGGCGAGCGCGCGGCGTGGACGTGAAAATCGGCAGACAGCCAGCGGGGCGTCTCCACCACGTGGGCGATGCGGGCCGCGACGTGGGCGCCTTGAACGCCGATGCGCAGGTGGCGCGTGGTCTGGATCTCCCACTCTGGTCCGTGGCTGACGGTGACGTCGTAAGTCCCGAAGGGAACGTGCGCGGCGCCGGCGCCGGTCACCGACATGATCCGGTTATAGGCGGCGATGGCGCCCGCCTCCTGGCGACCGATGTCGTTACGCGTGAGCTCCGGATCCGGTGTGCCGTCGACGCCGACCAGGGTCAGCTTGCAGGGGACGGGCTCGCCCGACTTGGCGTCCAGCACGTCGAATGACAGCACGCCCTCCGGACGAAGGCGCACCCGCACGGGCGGCGCCGGCGCCACCGCCGACGTCGCCCCGCGCATCCGCCCCAGCCCGATCGCCGCGCCGATCAGCGCGCACGAAAGCACCACCACAGCCGAACGTCGGTCTCGAGACATGGCCGCGGATTATCGCCGCAACGTCGGGCGGCCACCAGCAGGAGACGGGTGGCCCGGACCGCGCGCTCAGGTGGCCGGCTTTGTGACCGGCAGCTCGGTCAGGCGCGCCTCCGGGCCGCGCAGGTCGATCTGCCGATAGCCAAGCCCCTTGAAGGGCGCGGCGGCGTCCCAGGCCAGGGGCGCCTTCTTTGGCACCGAACCCGGCGCCGGCAGGGCAAAAACCAGCGAGCGCGCCGCGTGGTGGGCGATGTGCTCGGTGTCGTGGTGGTGCTCCTGGTGGATGTGGCCATAGAAAACGGTGACGTTCTTGTACGGCATCAACACGTCGATCACCTTGGCCCCGTCCTTGGTCGCCCATTCCCACTGGGGATAGAGATCAAACAGCGGCCGGTGCGTGAGGATGACGATGCGTCCGTCGCGCGCCACCTTCTTGAGGTCGCCCGCCAGCCAGTCGATCTGTTCGTTGCCCACCGCCCCGGCCGGATCGGACACGTTGTCCAGAGCGACGAAGTGCACGCCCTTGTGGTCGAACGAATAGTGGGTGGCGCCGAACTGCTCCTGGTAGGCGCGGCCGGCGTCGGGCGCGGCGTCGTGCTCCCCGGGCAGAAGGTGCAACGTCTTGACCTTGAGGTTGGCGGCGATGGCCTTGAACTCGGCCAGGCGCTTGCGCCGGACGGCCCCGTCGTCGGTGGTGTGGGTGAGATCGCCGGTGAAGACGATGAAGTCGGGTTGCACCAGCGCGCTGTTGACGGTCTCCACCGCCCTGGGCAGCGTCACGTCGGCCTGGGGATTGGAAATTCCCGAGTAACCCCAGTGCGTGTCAGACAGCTGGAGAAAAAAGAAGTCCTCGTTGCCGCCCGATTTGCTGCCTGATCTCTTGCGCGTCGATGCGCCGCCGGCCAGCCGCGACGCGAAGACCACGCCTGCCACGCTGCCCAGTTTCAGCAGATCCCGCCGATTCGGAAATTGCGTCGGATGTTGCGCCATGAATTGCCTCCTGATGGTGGCAACGGAATCGGCGCCGCTTTCGTTCCGTCAATCCTGGTTAATTCGCCCCGCCAGCGTCGCCAGGTCCTGCCGGTTGACGTCGGAGACCAGCGCGTAACCAAGGCCGGCGTCGCGCCACATGAGCACGGTGAACCCGCGCGTGGACGTCTCGGCGACGTCGAGGCGGGTGCCGGCCAGACGAGACGCCGGCGGCCAGATCAGGCCCTGCGGTTCAAACACCAGCAGCGTGATGGCGTGCAGCCGGTGGCGAAACAAAAACACCGCGGCCTTGCGGCTGCCGAAGTAGCCGATGCTGCCGCCGGTCAGGGGAAACTCTTCGTCGCCCGAGAAGGTGACCCGCGGCGCGAACTCCAGGCGGCCGGTGAACCACGGCTTGACCTGGTGAATCCCGCCGCTCTCGATGTCGGCGGGGTGGGCGCTGCTGACCACGCGCAGGTGATTGTTCACCGCCTCCTCGGGCATGGCCAGGGCCGAAGTCGCTGACGGCGACGGCGACGGCGACGGTGACGGCGTCGAGACCGCCGGCGGCAGCGCGGCCCGTCCCACGATCAGCACCAGCGCGGCGGCCAGGCAACCGCTGACCAGGGGCGAGGCCAGCGTCCACAGCCGCGAGGGCCGCCCCGGGACGCCCAGCGCCGCCGCGTCGATCTGCTGTCCCAGCCGGCGCCGCAGGCTGGCCGGGGCGCGCTGCCGCGGCAGGCGATCCAGGGCGCCGTCCAGCGCCTCTTCGGTGGCCAGCTGGTTGCGGCAGCGGTCGCACGCCGCAACGTGGGCGTCGACCGCGGCGCTGGCGGTGGCGTCCAGGCGGCCGCGCAGGCGGTCACCCAGCAAAGGGCGTGTGGCGTCGCAGGTCATCTCGTCACTCCCTGGCATAGTCCTTCAGCCGTTCGCGCAACATCGCGCGCGCCCGCGACAGGCGCGACTTCACCGTTCCCACCGCGCAGCCCAGGATGTCGGCCGCCTCCGTCTCGGTGAATCCCTCGACATCCAGAAGCACGATGAGGCGCGCCTCGTGCGAAAGGATCGCCAGCGCCGCCTCGATCTCCTCGCCCACCAGGCGGCGCAGGCGATCCAGCTCGCGATCGTCGCGCAGCAGGTACTCGTCGGCGGTGCCGTCGATGACGTCCAGCTCTGACAGCGTCGGCTGCGGCTGCCCGCGGTGGTGCAGATCGATGAAGGTGTTGCGCAGGATCTTGAACATCCAGGCCTTGACGTTGCCCCCCGCGAACGTGCGGGCGCCGGCGATGGCGCGGGCATAGGTCTCCTGGACCAGCTCCTCGGCATCGGCCTGGTGCCGGGTCAGGCGACGCGCCAGATCGAACAGCGCGTCGGCATAAGCCAGCGCCTCCGAGCCAAGCCCCGTCGTCATTTGTTTTGAGCCGATCATCTCGACGCGGGCGCCCGCGTACCCGCCCCCGCTTGCCTGGCGGCTAGGCCGCCGCCTGGGATCGATCGTCACGAACCATATAACGGACGGGACCGGGCAATCGTTCC
>DATLVT010000260.1:0-4815 GCA_035577105.1 Polyangia bacterium | reverse complement strand
TGCCAAATTTCCAGTCGGAAATGAAAATGTCGCCAATGATTGCACCTATTTACGCGCTCGTCGCACCGCCTTGGTAGACCGGGGCCGCAGCGGCCGTTGGTTGAGTCGGCGCCATCGGGGTCTGCGGCCGCGACTGTTGCGGGAATAATCCGTTCATGCGATCCCACATGGGAGATGTTGCGCCTTGCAGCGCGCCCCACGCTTTCTGAAACTGCGGGTGGGATTGCTCGAACTGCTGGAACCGTTGGGCGTAAGGGTTATTGCCGCCGCCCATATTCGCGAAGTCACACATCCAATTCTCTCCTCACGAGGCCCTCACCACGATCTTGTTCGGGCGATCCGGGTTCACCACGCCCATGCCGAGCCGGTAGCGCTGCTGAGCGCCGCGAGCCCTGGCGCGCATCGACACGAGCCGTCCGTTGGCGAGCTTCTTGAGGGTGCCGGCCGATGGCGAACCCTGCTTCTCCATGATCTCGGCGGCGGTCAGCAACACGATGAGTTGGTCGTCAAGGTCGGCGGTGTCCTCATCTGCGATGAGCGGATTGAGGTTCCGGATGCCTCGCCAGATGATGTATTGGTTATTCGACGCCGGGACCGGCCACACCTCGATCTGAGGCGCGGTGCCGGTGAAACGAACGTCCCACTTCAGAACCGGGTCGGCTACGATGCCATCATCGCTGCGGAAGTACGCGTAATCCTGCTCCTCGATGGTACGCTCGATCGGCCGCGGCAGGTTGCCGTACCAGACATGGGCTTCCTCGATGCGCTCCAAGTTGAGCCCGGTCGGCAGGTCGTAGTACCGCTCCGTCCAGAGCAGGTCCTTGCGAAAACGCTCGCGCAGGAATGGCCAGTCGTAGTCGTCGTATAAGAGTTCCTGCCGCGCGCGCAGCTTGATCTTCAGCCCCTCCGCGTCGTCGACACCGACGGCAACCGACGTTGCGCGGCCAAGCTCGCCGCGCAACATCTCCAGCAGTTTGATGAGTTGAGTGCCGCGTGCCATCAGGTTTTCAACACAACCACCGTCGCGCCGGTGATGAAGCCGACGCAAAACCCGATGAGCAGGACGAGGAACGTCTCCATGGCGCTACTCCGCCGCGGTCACGTCTTCAGGCTTCAGCCCACCGCGTGGCACCTTCGTACGCACGGGCCTAATGACCTCGACGGGCTTCGCCAGGGTCTCCAGGACTTCATCCTCGGTGGGCTCGGCGACCGTGTCGTCATACTCCTCGTAGTCTTCGACCTCAGAGATCGGCGGGGCATAGAACTGGGGAAGTGGCGTGCCGGGCGGCCCCAGGACATCACGAAGCAGCTTCTCGCCCTGGCCCAGGTTCCAGTCCAGGTATTCGCGCCGCAAGCGCTCGCGCTCGCGTGCATCGGTGCGTTGGACAGAACCGGTTTCGGTGACCTCCGCGAGGGGGAAGTTGTCGCCGCCCTTGTGGATTTCCGTGAGAACGAGCAGCTGCGCCGGCGTGACGTTGTGCAGCCAAACCTCGTTGAGGATGCTGCCCGCTAGCCGGACGCGCGTTTTATAGAGCTTCATTTGCCCTCCATTGGTGTGGCAAGGACATCAGGATTTGAACCTGAACTGCAAGGTTTTGGAGACCTGCCGACTGCCTTTGTCTTATGTCCTTATCGATAGAGAGCGGGGATTCGCCCCGCTCTCTCATCTTACAACACCGAGGACAAACTAGCTAACGGCAACTGCCGAGCCGGCGCCGAAGCTGAGGCGCTCGTCCCAATCGAAGCCGGCGTAGAAGGTCCACGTGCCGGTGGCGGGGACAGTCGCTTCAATGACGATGCCTTCACTGGGAGCCAGGATGAGCGGCTGCTCACCCGGAGCGGGTCGCCAGATTTCCGTCTCCGGAAGAACAATGGAGCCGAAAGCGGAGGTGGTCGCGACGCTCTGGATCACGCCGAACGGGTTGGCGTCCTTGGTGCGTGTGCCAGCCGTCAAGGTCGCGGTAGCCGAAACCTGAATGGCCGCCTGCGTGGTCGCGTAGCTGGTGCGCAGTTTCGCGTTGTTCGTGGTGAGGGTGGCGGCGCCGCCGCCGGTGTCCTGCACGGTGAACGAACGCGCGACATACCACTCGAAGAGAACGTCGCCGGCGGCGAAGCCAGTGCCGAGGGTGTACATCGAGAACTTCAGGCGTCGGATGAGTGCCAGGGCGGTCGTGTTCGTCGCGGGCTTCCACTGGAACGCCACGATCGGTGAGGCGCCGGCGAGGCCGGCCGCCATGATGCCGCTCTTGACGACAGTCCGGTAGGAGCCAAGCAGCCCCACGTCGTTGGGCATGAGAGTGACGCGGGCGGCGCGAGTATTCGTCTCGATCGCCTGGGAGGCGCTGGTGATGGGGTCGATCTGGGAGGTGGTGGGTGCGGCCACGGGGGTCCGTCCTTTCTAGGTGAAGATGTACACGTCGCCGCCGCGAGCCGGATAGAGACCGGCGTTGGCGTAGTCGATGAGGAGGGGTAGTTGCAGAAGGACATCGCCAAATGGCGGTTTCTGTCCATCGGCTCGTGCGGCCGGGATCACCAGGTTCGGGTTGATGACTGTCAGCACGACTTGGCCTTCGCCATAGGCGAGGGTGAAGTCGCTGTTCTGGTTGTACTGGTTCTGCAGGTCGCGAACCGAGATCACCGCCCCGGTCGATTGGAGGTAGTCGTTTCCACTCCGCCCGGCGGGGTAGAAGAACGTGAGGGTATTCCCATTAGTCGAGCTAATGGGAGTACCGGTGCGGATGGCGATGCGATCCGGCATAGATTAGGTGCCGAACTGCGGAACGCCACGGAACGAGGTATCGCTGGTGCAAACCCATGCCTCGTAGACTTTGGCGCCATCGGGGGCCGTATTCGGAACCCAGGTGCCGCGGACATCGCCCGTGGTGGCGGTCGCCTTCGTCAGGTCGCCACCCTTGGCGGTGCCGGCCGTCGGGACCGCGTTGTCGGTGAGTTCCTTCAGGATATTGCCGATGCCGACGCTGGTGCCGCCCGGGATGAAGAAGGGCAGGCCGATGCCGGTGTCGGAACCGATCGAGATGGTGGTGGTCAGCGACGCAGAGATCGTGTCGGAGATGACGGTCTTGAACGCCTTCTTGCCGTGAACCACGGAGGTGCCGTTGAGCGTCACCGTTTCCGTGACCGCAACGCCGAACTCATCGAGCCCGCGCATGGTGCAAGTCTGCGTGGTGTCGCCGGCACTGCCGCAGACGTATTGCAGAGTGCGAGGAACGTCCAGCGTCACCGGCGTGGCATACGTGGTGAGGGTGTTGGTGCCGGTGCGCGTTGCGGCGTTGACAACCGCAGTCGCTGACGCCGTCGCGATGGCACCAAACAACACGCGCACGATGCGTGCGTTCGTCCACCGGATATTGCCTAGATAGTCCTTGCCAACCTCGGCGAGGGTCGCGGGCAGCGAGGTGAGGTAGTTGTTCTCGCCGGCGGTTTCGAGCTGCAGCTTGACGACGGTGCCGGCCGGGATGCTCGTGGTGCCATTGTAGGTGACGGTCGCGGTCGAGCCCGACCACGAGATGGTGAAGTCATTCGGGAAAGCGAACTGGGCACCGAGACCTTCGGCGTACAGAACATGGTTTCCCTCGTTGCGAACCATGCCGAGTTCGGACGCGTTGCCGAGCACGAACGCCATGGTGCCGCCCGTCGCCACGGCGGACGACGGGGAGAAAGTATAAATCTTGAAACCCATTTGGATGGTCCCTTTCTGTGCTCAGCGCTTACAGGTTGGAGTAAACGCCATGGCAGTTGCGCTGATCGGCGACGAAACCACCTGCGTAGGTCTTCGCCCGGTAGAACACGTACTTGTTCTCGGGACGGGCCGGGGCGTGGTCCTTCATGTTCTCGCCATCGATCACCATGGGGTAGATGTGGCGAGTGTCGAGCAGGAAGCCATACTTGGCCAGGCCGATATCATCGAGCACCGGGTCGTACATGACATCGATGCCTTTGAAGCTCAGGTCGGCGATGCTGGCGTCCATCTTGCCGGTCTTCGCCCAGCCATCGAGGGTGAAGGTGCCCTTCGAGCGCATTTCCTTCTCGAAGTTGTCCATGAACGTCGAGCCGGCCGGGAAGTAGTTCGGACGGCCGCCATACTTGCGCAGCTGGCGCAGCTCGAACTGGAGCTTGTTGATGAGGTTCAGGTTCGAGGGGGTCGTGCTGTCGACAAGCAGCGAAGCGCGGTTCTGCCACCAAGCGACGCCGCGGCTGTCGACCTGGGTTTGATCCAACCCACCGACGGTGCCGGCGGCGGTCGGGGTGTCGGTGACGATCGAGCGGATGCCCGGCACCAGCGTCGCATCCTGCGTGCCGTCTTTCCACCACATGATGTTGAAGCCGCGATCGATGCCTTCCTGCATGTCCTCCAGCTTATCCTTCAGGAGGTTCGCAAGAGCAGTCAGCTCGCGGTCGCTGTGGTTGGTGGTCGACTTGCCGTCCTCGCTGTCGACGACGCTGACGCCGTCGTTCAACAACTCGTGCATCGAGAACGAGATGCCAGCGTGGATGAGTTTCCACGGGTAAGTCGCGGTCTTGATGTTGGCGGGGTTGACGTAGTTGACGCTGTCGTCGTGATTGAACCCTTGGATCGTGGTCGAGTAGTTGCCCTTGACCCGGATCGTGATGTTCCCTTTGCCGCCGGGGAAAGTCTTCTGACCCGACTGCAACTTCGCGAGGGTGGGCTTGTCGAATTTGGTGTTGCTGACGACCACGCCGCGCTTGAAGTGATAGTCGATGGCGGCTGCGGTGATATTCTCGATTTCTTGAACAGTAAAAGCCACGGTGACGACCCTTTCGGTCGTTACCTGC
>DATLVT010000259.1:0-3711 GCA_035577105.1 Polyangia bacterium | reverse complement strand
GCCAGGGAGACCGACGACGCACCGGTTGCCAGGCTGGAGATGGCGCTGCGCACCACCGGATCCAGGTAGGCAGACGGGCGTCGCCAGTAGGCTCCCATGAAGCCGTCGCTGCAATCGTGCGGGACCGGTATGGGAATCACCGCCATCTCGCCCAGAATCGCCTGAAGGGAGGCAAGACCTGGAAACCGTCGGCGGTCTGCCTCGATGAGGGACGGGAAGTAGTCGCCCAGCCAGGAGCTCTCGCTTCGCGGATCCCAGGTGAACAACACGACCCGGCGACGCGAGACGCGGATCAGCTCACGCAGGCCCGCCCGCCAGTCGGACCAGTGGTGAATCGTGAGGACAGCCAGCCCGGCGCCAAATGATGCGTCGGGAAATGGCAGCTGCTCCGCCGTTGCTTGAACAGAGGGTGCCGCGAACGGCGGGCGCTGCCTGATCATGGCCATCGCTGGCTCGACAGCCACGACGCGGCGGTCTGCCGGCTCGTACGAGCCCGTCCCGGCGCCGACATTCACCACGCTATCGGCGTCCCCGAGCGCACCCCAGAGCCTGTCCGCGATGCGGGGATCGGGCCGCCTTCGAAGAGCGTACCCTGCCCCGATCCGGTCGTACCTGTGCTCCGCGGCCCGCTGCATGTGCCTGCGTCTCAACGTACCGGCCTTCAGCGGCGATCACCAGAGCAGGCCCAAGGCTGACCCGCGGCGCGGGGAAACGCAGCGCGCGCTGGGCCCCCCTGTTGGCCAGCGACTCTCCTCCTACTTCGGCCCGCCGCCCGTTTCTCGTATCAAGGCAGCCAGCGCGTCGGCGGACTCCTCCTTCTCATGGAGGAGCCCGTTGACCATTCCCATCCGATCAATGTCCGAGCGATTTTGACCGAGCTTCCATTTTCCCGAGAGACGACCGATCGGAATTTCGACGCCGACAATCGCGCCGAGCAGCCTGGACAGGTACTCGTCGGGCGCGTCAGAAACCATCCAGGGTGTCTCTCTTTTTCCCTCGTGATGGTGCGTGAGGTGATTCAGGTGCTCCCGTAACCACGCCTCATCGTCCACAAATCTCGGCCGTCCATACGCGTGAACAACGGCGTAGTTCCAGGTCGGCACGACCTTTCCGGTCTCCTTCTTCGTCGCGTACCAGGACGGGCTGATGTAGTGATCGGGTCCCTGAAAGATGGCCACCGCGTCGACGTCGGCCAGGGTCGCCCGCCACAGGGGGTTCGCGCGCGCGACGTGCGCCCGGAGAGTCCCGAGCGGTCCTGTCGTTGCGTCGATCAGGAACGGCATGTGGTCGACGCTGAGGCCGTCGCTCGTCATTGCGACCAGCGTTCCAAATGATCGTCGGCGCACGAGATCGTGAAGAACTTCGGTCCTGGTCTCCTCGAATTGCTTCGGCAAGTACATTCTTTGTTACCCCGACCGCGGCACGACCTTCACGATCTGGAAGACGTTGCCCTCCGGATCGAGTCCATCGCAAGCGCCCGAGCCGCGCGGTTGCTGCATCACTGCGCCCTGGGAAAGCAGGTGGGTGCGCGCCGCCTCGAGGTCCGGCGTTTCGAACACCAGCTTGAGGGGCGTGTCACTCCGTGGCCGGGGGGGGCTGGTGATTTCGATGTCCTTGGCGATTTGAGCCGGTATTGCGTGGAGCACCAGCAAGCACCCTCCCGCGTCGAACTCCACCCAGCCCTCCTGGCGCCTCTCGGGTAGCAGGCGAAGTCCCAGCCCATCCCGGTAGAACGCGGTCATGCGGTCCAGGTCCTTGGCGAAGATCATCGTGCGTCGCAGTTCCATGGGTCTCCGCTACTTCCTCATGCGCTTTTTGCGGTAAAGGACGTGATGCCGCAGCGGGTGGCCTTCGGGCAGCATCGGGTGCTCGAAGTCATCGCGCGGGTCCCGCTTCATCCCCAGGTTTTCCATGACACGCCACGAGCGAACGTTGCCGGGCACGGTCATCGCCACGATCTCCTCCAGGCCAAGGTGATGAAAACCATGAGACATCGCCGCAGCAGCAGCCTCCACGGCGTAGCCTCGTCCCCAGTGGCCTCGAGCGAGCCGCCAGCCCACCTCCACGCATGGCGTGAAGCGCGCATCGAATCGAGGGACAGCCAGCCCCACCAGCCCGGCGAACGATGTGACTG
Organism: Polyangia bacterium; assembly: GCA_035577105.1. Classification (GTDB taxonomy): domain Bacteria; phylum Myxococcota_A; class Polyangia; order Fen-1088; family Fen-1088; genus DATKEU01. The sequence continues at coordinate 1,577 of DATLVT010000259.1, read as the reverse complement.
ACGGGATCTCGAGCACCCAGAATCCAAAACCTCGCAGCTGGAAATGTGCCTGGATCCGGTCGGCCGCCGCGTCGCTCTCCTCTCGCGAGAGCGGCCCTGGGTACAGGTACTCCATGACCGCGGGATCCCGGCTCATCTCGGCGAAGGCGTCGCGATCGGCCGCGGTCCACTCACGGAGGAGCAAACGATCTGTGTGAAGGACGGTGGGCACAGCAACTCGTGTTCGTCAGTCCGCCCGACGATCGCGTGTTCGGCGGCGCGGCGCAAGCGCCGTCCGCTGCAACACGTGGCTACCAGCCTTCCTCTGTGGCGATTGAAGAGAGGACCAGGTCCGTTCGCACCTTCGCACCGACGTGTCTCCAGAACCCCAGGGCCTGGTGGTTGTCGCCGAAGACCATGATGTGGCACTTGCGTATCCCCTGCCCTCGCAGTTTCGCCAGACAGGCCCTGACCAGGGCCACACCCATGCCCTGCCGTCGATGCTCTTCAGCGACCGCCAGGTGGTAGATCAGTGCGCGACGACCGTCCTGACCACAGAGAACAGCGCCCACGATCTTCCCGTCGAGCGCGGCAACCGAGCTCAAGCCCGGGTTGCGCGCCAGAAATGCGTCGATCCGTTCGCGCGAATCAGACTCATCGAGGCCGACTCCGTTCGACGCTTCCCAGAGCGCTCGTGCATCATCGTAGTCGTCGATTCGAAAAGCTCGGATAGTCCAGCCAGCCATCGCCAGTCCGCATGACGTTACTGGAATTCAGCCGGGGCGCGAACCCCCGTCCGCTGCAATCCGTGTTGGGCGCCGCCGGCGGCGTCTGACTACGCCTTGCGTACCGGGTAACGCAGGTGTGTGACGCCGACGCCCGGGATCACCGTCGGGTTGCCCAAACCGACTGGCGTGCCGGCGAGGTGGTCGAAGAGTCGGACTCCCGAGCCAAGCAGAACCGCCGCGACGTCGACGTGGATCTCGTCGAGGAGGCCAGCATTCAGGCATTGCTGGATGGTGTCGGCGCCGTGGACGCCAACGGACTTTCCGGCGGCGGCGGTCCTGGCCTGTTTCACGGCGCTTTCGATGCCGTCCAGCACGAAGTGCACGGTCGAGTTGGGTCGCGGCCATCCGGCGGGGACGTGGTGGGTAAGCACGAATGCCGGTCCCCAGGCGTGGTTTCCGCCCCAGCCGTGGGCGACCTCGAAGGTGCGCCGGCCGGTGAGCATCGCACCAAGTCCGGACGTGAGAGCGCGAAGGTGCTCGGCGCTGGGCCCGGACACCTTGAACGTCATGGGATCCGACCCTCCGGTGTGGAATTCGACGTCACCCGAGTGGAAATACCAGTCGAACACTTCGCCCACGCCATCGTTGAGATCGGCGACGTAGCCGTCGAGCGACATGGACATGATTGCGACAACCTTCGACATTGCCGGCTCCTTTCGAGGGTCTTCTTTCTTTTCACGAATCCACACCTCTTCTCCATCAATAAATTGCGAGGCTGGCCGCAGCCCCGCACGATGGGCCACCTTCTGACTGGCGACGTGAGCGGGAGGCACGCACGCTCGAATCTCTGGCGCTTCCAGCGCGTCGAGC
>DATLVT010000258.1:0-2634 GCA_035577105.1 Polyangia bacterium | reverse complement strand
GGCAAGGAGCTGACCGCCGCCGAGGAGGCCCGCCTGCGCACGGTGGCCAAGAGCATTGTGCTCAAGGACGTGCAGTCGCCGGAGCGGTTGCTGGACGAGACCTCGCTGTTCCTGCACCGCGTGATCGCCGGCCTGCCCGAGCAGAAGCGCGCGATGATCGAACGCCTGCACGACTCGACCGATGCCCTGCGCGGCCGGAAGGTGCTGGTGGTCGACGACGACGCCCGCAACATCTTCGCCCTCACCACAGTTCTAGAGAATCACGACATGGACGTCATCAGCGCCACCAACGGGCGGCAGGCCATCGAGCTGATTCAGACCACCCCTGATCTCAGCGTGGTGCTGATGGACATCATGATGCCCGAGATGGACGGGTACGAGACCATGCGCGAGATACGCAAGGATCCCATGCTGCGCACGCTGCCCATCCTGGCCCTGACCGCCAAGGCCATGAAGGGCGATCGCGAGAAATGTCTGGAAGCCGGCGCCTCCGACTACATCGCCAAACCCGTCAATACCGAGCAACTTTTGTCGCTGCTCCGTGTATGGTTGTACCGATAGATGCGCGCCCCGATTGACGTCCTGCTCGTCGACGACGAGCCACGCAACCTAGACGCCCTGGAAGCGATTCTGTCCGATCCCGGGTATCGATTGCTGCGCGCGGAGAACGCCGATCGGGCGCTGCACCTGCTGCTGGGGAACGACATCGCGGCCATCGTCCTGGACATCAAGATGCCGGGCGTCAGCGGGTTCGAGCTGGCGAAGATGATCAAGAACACCAGGCGGTTTCGCGAGACGCCCATCGTCTTTCTCACCGCCTACATGATCGACGACCAGGACGTCATCGCCGGGTACGGCGCCGGGGCGGTCGATTATCTGACCAAGCCGGTGAACCCGCAGGTCCTGCGCCACAAGATCTCCGTCCTGGCGGATCTGTTTCGCAAGACGCGCGAGCTGGCCGAGCTGAACGAGAAGCTGGAAGAACGGGTGAACGAGCGGACGGCCGAGCTGCAAAAGTCCGAAGCCGCCCTGCGCGCGGCGGCGCACCAGAAGGACGAATTCCTGGCGGTGCTGGCCCACGAGCTGCGCAACCCGCTGGCCCCCCTGCGGCTGGGCCTGGACATCTTGATGCGAAAGCAGGCGGCGCCGGCGATCGTCGATCGCACGCTGTCGGCGATGGATCGCCAGCTGGATCACATGGTCCGCCTCATCGACGATCTGCTGGATCTGTCGCGCATCAGCCGGGGCTCGCTGGATCTGAAGAAGGAGAAGATCGACGTCGAGGCGACCATCGCCACGGCCATCGAGAACGCGCGCCCCTTCTTCGAGCGCCGGCAGCAAGAGGTGACCGCCGACCTGGCCAGCGGCGTCTTCGCCAACGCCGACGCCACCCGCCTGGTTCAGATCGTGACCAACCTGCTGCACAACGCCGCCAAGTTCAGCCCGTCCGGTTCGAAGACCACCGTCCAGTTGCTGATCCAGGGGACCAACGCCCTCATCAAGGTCGCCGACGCGGGTCTGGGCCTGGCCGGTGATCAGCTGGAACGGGTCTTTGACATGTTCGCGCGCGTCGAGCGGCCGGGCGTGACCGCCGAGCCGGGGCTGGGCATCGGGTTGGCGCTGGCCCGCCGCCTGGCGCACCTGCACCAGGGCACCCTGACGGCGTTCAGCGAAGGCGAAGGACGCGGCAGCACGTTCACCCTGACCCTGCCCACCATCGACGACAAACCGATCGCCGCTGACGCTGGCGCACCCGCCACGAACGGAACCATTGCCGACGCGACGGTGCCGCTGGGCGTGCTGGTCGTCGAGGACAACGTGGACGTCGGTGACACGCTGGGACTGCTGCTGGAGGACCTGGGTCACCGGGTGTGGCTGGCCCGCAACGGACAGAACGGCGTGGCCCTGGTTCAACAGCGGCAGCCCGATGTTGTTTTCTGCGACCTGGGCCTGCCCGGCATGGATGGCCTGGAGGTTTGCCGCCAGGTGCGGGCCCTGTCCCTGGACGTCCAGCCCATCATGGTGGCCGTGACCGGGTGGGGCCGGGCCGACGACCTGCGGCGTACCAAGGAGGCGGGCTTTGACCACCACCTGGTAAAGCCCATCCCCATGGCGCGCCTGTACGCGATCCTGGAGGCATCGGTCGAGCGCGCCCAGCGGATGCCCCGCACGGGGTAAGATGGCGGTCGGGTGACCGCGTGATCGGAACGGTTCTGGGTGACGCGTACCGGCTGACCGGCGTGATCGGGCGTGGCGGGATGGGCGCGGTCTATGAAGGGGTGCACCTGCGCCTCAACAAGCGCGTCGCCGTCAAGCTGATGGCGCGCGAGCTGGCGGAGAACCCCGAGGCGCTGGCCCGCTTTCGGCGCGAGGCCGAGGTGACGTCGCAGCTGGGCCACCCCCACATCGTTCAGGTGTTCGACTTTGGCGCCGCACCGACGGGAGAGCCCTACCTGGTCATGGAGTTTCTGGAGGGTGAGGACCTGGACCAGCGCATCCGGCGCGCCGGCCGGCTGAACGTGGCCGAGGCGGCGCACATGATCAATCAGATCGCGTCGGCGCTGGCCGCGACGCACGCCAAGGGGATCGTGCACCGCGATCTCAAGCCGGCGAACATCTTCGTGCTGTCGGTCG
>DATLVT010000257.1:0-5039 GCA_035577105.1 Polyangia bacterium | reverse complement strand
CGCGTCACCAGTCCCATCGTGCGTCCGTTGGCGACAACGGGCAGCGCGCCGATCTTGCGGTCGCTCATCAGGCGGGCGGCGTCTTCGATCGGCAGGTCGGGCGGCACGGTGACGACCGCCGCCGCCATGACTTCGTGAACGGGGGTGTCGAATCCCGTCGCCGGCACACCCAGGGCCGAGAAGGGATTGGTGCCGGCGGGCGCCGCCCGCAGCACATCGCTGCGGGCAAGAATTCCCATCAGCCGGTCGTCTTCCATGACCAGCAGACGGCGCAGATGGTTGCGGGCCATTCGCTCGGCGGCCGAGGCCAGCGTGTCCGCGGGACCAACGCTGATCAGCTGGCGGGTCATCCATTGATTCACCAGCATGACAGGTCCCCGTCTAGAACCCCGCCGCTCACGTCAATACCGGTGCAAAGCGGTAGCCGCTGCCGCGCACCGTGACCAGATAGCGTGGCCGATCCGGATCGTCTTCCAGCTTGGCGCGGAGCTGACCGACGAAATTGTCCACCGTGCGCAGCGTGCATCCATGCTGCATGCCCCACACGGCGCGCAGCAGCTCCTCGCGTGAAAAGACCTTGTCGGGACTGCGACAGAAGAAGGTGAGGAGTTGAAACTCCAGATGGGTCATGCGCACCGGCTGGCCGCGTCGGGTGACGGTGCGCGCGTGCAGGTCCACCACCACGTCGCCGAAGGTGAGCGTCCTTTGCGCCGCCGGTTCGCTGGCGGTCGGCGCCTCGGCCGGGCGCGTCGGCGCCTGGCGAGCGCGTCGCAACACCGCCGCCACGCGCGCCAGCAGCTCCGCCAGGGCAAACGGCTTGGTGACGTAATCGTCGGCGCCCAGCTTGAGGGCAGCCACCTTGTCGAACTCGTCCTGCCGCGCCGAAAGAACGATCACGGGCACCAGGTCGCCGGTCTCGCGCAGGCGCTCCAGCACCCAAAGACCGCTCTGTTTGGGCAGCGTGATGTCCAGCAGGACCAGGTCAGGGCTGGTCGCGGTGATGCGCTCCCAGGCGGTTTCCCCGTCGCCCACAACTTCGTATCGATAACCTTGTAGCTTGAGATTCAGGGCCAGGCCGGCGGCGATGGCGTCGTCGTCTTCCACGATCATGACCATGGCGCCGGACGCATTGTCGGTGGACAGCGGAGCCGTCACGCCGCCTCGCTTTCCCAGCGCGGCAACGTGATGCGAAACCGCGCCCCCCGATGCGGGACCGAGTGCACGTCGATCTTCCCCCGATGCGCCTTGACGATGGCTTGCACGATGGCCAGCCCCAAGCCGCTGCCCGAGCTGCCCCGATCCAGCGCGGCCGCCCCCCGCTCGAACTTTTCGAAGATGACCTGCTGCTCACCGACCGGGATGCCGATGCCGTTGTCGGCGACGACGATGAACACGTGCCGGCTGTCGGCGCTGGTGGTGACGTCGATGCGCCGTGTTTCGGCGTCGGTGTACTTCCACGAATTGGCCAGCAGGTTGGCCACCGCTTGCCCCAGGGCCGCTCGATCGCCGTACACCTTCAGCTCGGGGTCGACTGTGACATGCAGGTCGACGCCGCTGCCGACGCTGATGGCCTTGAAAGCGACCAAGGCCTCGTCGATGACCTCGGCCAGGGCCACCGGTCGCTGGTCGAAGGTGGCGCGGCTCGATTCGATCTTGGACAGCGCGATCAGCTTGCCCACCAGGGTATCGAGGCGGGTGATCTCGTGATGGACCACGGTCAGACAGCGCTGTCGCTCGGCCGGGTCGGTGATGCGACCTTCTTGCAAGGTTTCGATGAACAGACGAATGGACGTCAGGGGCGTGCGCAGCTCGTGCGAAACCGACGACAAGAATTCGTTCTGGAATGAGGCCAGCCCGGCGCCCCGGGTGACGAATATGGTGCCAAGGACGTATCCCGACAGCGACGTGGCGCAGAAGGCCAGCACCAGGATGCCGGACACAAGCGCCACCGACTTCGACCCGCCGGTGGCCACCAGCAACACGCCCACCAGCGTCATGAGGACGGTGGGGATCGCCGCCGTCACCATGAAGATCAGCTGGGCGCGGCGCAGAAAGAAGGCAGCGGGGGAACGAAGTCTCACCGCTTAAGTTTGCCAGGAAAATCGCGGCGCGGGGGTTTCCCTGCGGCGAGACGGGAGCGGCCCTCTAGCCGGCGGCGGGGGGCGCGCTGACCGAGGTGACCGCCGGGATCGACGGCGCATCGGTCGCGGTGGCGTCGATCGGTTCGGCCGCAGGGGCGCCGAGCAGCTCGGCCGGCGGACGGCGCAGATCCCAGATCAGGCCGACGGCAGCCAGTCCGCACAGGACGTAGTAGGTCACATCGACTTCCCACCAGTAGAAGCCCTGGTTGGCCGAGCTCTGATAGTGGTGGTGATTGTTGTGCCAGCCCTCGCCGGTGGTGATCAGGGCCAGCAGCAGGTTGTTGCGTGAATCGTCGTCGGTGGCGAAGCGGCGCCCGCCGAACATGTGCGACAGGGAATTGATCGAAAACGATCCGTGCCACAGCAGCACCGTCGAGACAAAGAATCCCCAGACCAGGCCGAACGCGCCGCCCAGCGTTGCACAGGCCACCGCCAGCAGGACCGCCGGCAGCAGCGAGATCCCGCTCCGGTTCAGGAAGCGCAGCTCGGGAAACCGAGCCAGATCGCTGACCGCTTTTTCGTCGGTGGCGTTCCAGGTGTCCCCGAGGATCCAGCCCACGTGCGAGTACAGAAATCCTGTCAGCTTGGCCGAGTGCACGTCGAGGGTGGTGTCCGAGTGCTTGTGGTGCCAGCGATGGTGGGCCGCCCACCACAGGACGCCCTTCTGCGCGGCGCTCTGCGCGCCCAGCGCCAGTAAGAACTGAAACGCTCGCGACGTCTTGAAGGACCGATGCGAAAAATAGCGGTGGTAGGCGGCGGTCACCACCACCATCCGGACGAAGTAGGAGAGGACGGCCAGACCGGCGCCCCACCAGGACCAGCCGACGTAGAAGATGCCGGCCAGGGCAATGGCGTGCATCAACCAGAACGGGATGGTCGACGGCCGGAGGTAAACGCGCCAGCCAGTATCGGGGATGATGGGGGCCCGAACAGCGTTGTCCATGATCCATGGATACCGCGCCCTTGGTCAGCGGGGGGCCATCTGTCGGTCACAGTCTTGTCAGGGTTCTTACTGAACCGGCGGGCAGGTACCCGGGTCGGCCTTTGGTTATGATTTCCGCTCCTTAGGTTCCAAACTCCACAGGAGGTTGCCAATGACCATGGCGCGAGTTCCAAACATCGTCACCGCCGCTGCCCTGACATTTGTCGCCTTCGGTCTGAGCGCGGGGTGCGCGACCAACCAGGGCAAGGGGGCGCTGATCGGGACCGGGGGTGGTGCGGCCGTGGGGGCCGGCATCGGCGCGCTGGCGGGCGGGGGAAAGGGTGCTCTGATCGGCGGGGCGATCGGTGCCGGGGTGGGGGCGGCCAGCGGAGCCGCCATCGGCCACTACATGGACAAGCAGCAGGCCGCGCTGAAGAAGATCAAGAACGCCAAGGTCGAACGTCAGGGCGACAAGCTGGTGGTCCGGTTCAACTCGGCCATCCTGTTTGACACCGGCAAGGCTCAGCTAAAACCGACGTCGCAGAAAGACCTGGCCGAGTTCGCCAGAGTTTTGAAGGAGTATCCCGAGACCGACCTCATCATTGAAGGCCACACGGACAACACGGGCAAGACCCAGGTGAATCAAAAGCTGTCGCAGAATCGCGCCGAGTCCGTCATCGGTTACCTGTCCGGCCAAGGGGTGTCCTCCGGGCGCATGACGGGACGCGGGTACGCCGATCAGCAGCCGGTGGGCGACAACCGCACCGCCGCTGGCCGCAGCAAGAACCGCCGCGTCGAGGTACAGATCAAGCCCAATCAGAAGCTGCAGAACAGCGCATAGCGCTCGCTCAGGGCTTGGCGACGGTGCGCTTGCGGCCCTTGGTCGTCGTGGTGTGCTTTTCGGCCCTGGCGTCGTCGGGCTTTTTCTCGGTCGGGTCGGCGCTGTCGGTTTCGTCGATGGTGGAGTTACCGCTGGCGGCGACGCCGGCGTCGCCCTGGGCGGCGGCGGCCTGGGCGGCTGCCGCCGATGCGGCGGCCTCCTCGCGCTCGCGCCGCTTCTCCTCGTCTTGCGCTTTCTTCGTCTCGGCGGCGATCTCTTTCTGGATCTCCTGGCTGCGCTTCTGCGCGCAGCTGATCGGCTCGCATTCGCCCGGGCAAGCGCATCGACCGTTCTTGTCACCGCAGAAGCAGGCGCCCGCTTCGTTGCGATAGCAGCCGCACGCGTTCACAGTGACACCGGCCGGGACCACCTGCTGCGGCGACTTTTTGTCCTTGGCGACTTTGGGCTGTGCGGTGACTTTGGCGCCGCCTTCTTTGGCCGACGTGACCGACATTCGACCCGCCATGACACCGGCGGCGATCGCCAGCACCATGATCGAGGTTCCAAGGTTGCGCTTCATGACTCTATCTCCCCCTGATTTGCAGCATGGGCCTCGGTCGGACTGCCGTCAAAATTGCAGGGCCCACGTCTCTTTAGCATAAGAGACGCAGCCTGACGTGCTTCTTCCCGGCCTGCAGCTGTCTTTCAGCCGCACCGCACCCTGCCGCCGCTCGAAATTAACCGGGGGTGCGAGGGCGCCCGGACAGCGTTTTCATCGAGCGGGCACTCTGGACTTTCAGCAGCGCTTCTGGACGCGGCCCGTCGTACCCGAGCACGTCGCAGAGTCGTTTCACCATGTCGACAAAGGTCGCTTGCAAAGTCTGTTCGTCGCGCACGGGGGCGAACAGCCGCGCCCCGGCCATTGTCCCGTGCCCCCCGGCGGCGCCATCCCGGGCCACGATGTGCCGCATCACGGAGCCGGCCCGCGCCTCGCTGGCCTCGGTACGCAGCGACAGATAGGCGCTGCCGTCGTACTGGCCCAGGCAAAGGACAAAACGCGCTGATTCGTACGACAGCAACAGGTCTGCTATCTCGGCCACCAGATCGGGATAGCCGAGCGTCCCCAGGTTCACGGCGACGATGTCCTGATACACCT
>DATLVT010000256.1:0-2716 GCA_035577105.1 Polyangia bacterium | reverse complement strand
CCTACTACTGGGAGTCGGCCAGCGGCGACGACATCATCGGCAGCCCGCGCTGGGACACGGTCAGCGGCGTCCACTATGTCTACGTGGCCACGACCTCCTGCAAGATTTATCGGCTGATCGACAGCACCACCAACCACACGCTGACCCAGGACAACACCTCGCCGTGGGACAGCACCAACAACCCATACATCTATCCGACGGGCTGCACGATCACCTCGCCGCTGGCCCAGGACAGCACCAACCTTTACTGGGCTGGCACCACCACGGTGGGATCGACGCCCAAGCTGTGGACGCTGAGCAAGACGGCGCGGACCCTGCCCAGCGGCTCGCCGCTGAACACGACGGTGACGTCGAACAACACCGCCCCGGCCATCTGGGTCAGCGGCCACACCTTCAGCTTCATGGGGCTGACCGGCGAGATCGCCAAGGTGGACATCACCGCGATGAGCGCCGCCACCATGAACACCAACCCGGGCAGCGGCATCGCCGTCACGGGCCGCATCACGGTCATCGCCAACACGCTGTACGCGGGCGACGACAACGGGTTCATGTGGTCGATCAATCCCGCCGACCCGAACTTCGCGGGGACGCCGAAGAACTGGGGCTATCACGACGCCGGGTGCGCCAGTAACTGCCAGGTGAAGAGCCACTATGTCGACGCCCAGTACAGTCGGGTCTACTACGGCAACCAGGCGGGCAAGGTCTATGTCCTCAACTCCAGCGGCAGCACCATCAGCGCCTCGTATCCTTACCTGGTCAACACCAGCTCCGAGGCCTTCGCCACGGCGCCGCTGTACCGCGGTGGGACGATCGTGATCGGGTCGACGAACGGGTATCTCTTCATCATCAACCAGGACACCACCGGTGCCGGTGTTCCGGGACTGAAGCAGACCTACCGGTTCGGAACCACCGGCACCAGCGTCTCGGGCGTGGCGTGGGACGCCAACTCGCTCTCGTACATGGTGTCCACGGCCAACGCCACCAACAAGGACGGCAAGCTTTACTATGTCGCCGCCAGCGACGACTCGGACGGCCACCTCTAGAACTGCCCCGCGCGCCAGTTTTTTGCGCAAAAATTACGAACGAAATCGCACGGGAAAAATCATCAAAATCAAGAAAATCACTGTCGTTTGGCCTTTGCTACAAAGTATTGAATTCGCTTACATTTGGCCGATTTCGGCGATGCGCGTCGTTACATTCTAAAGGAGACCTCTTAGGTGGCGTGCACCGGGTCCTCCCTGTGCTAAAAATGACCCCGTGAACAACGGGGCGTCGAAGGGCGGTCAGGCCAGGGCCAAGGCGCTTAGCGCCGAGCGGCGCACCGAGATCGCGCGCACCGCCGGGCGCGCCCGGGCCGCGGCGTTGACCCCGGCACAGCGCAACGAGCTGGCGCACCTCGCCGCGGTGGCGCGCTGGAGCCGAAGGCCGCGCGTGGCCACCGCCAAGGACGCGCCCGGGGCGGTTCAGCGCGCGCTGCGCAACTGCAATCCGGCGGCATTGGTCTGGGCGGATCCCGGTCACCGCTACATGATCGCCTGGCAGGTCATGGTGCGGGGCGCCCCCACGGCGGTGAAGTGGCTGCGCAACCTGCTCCGCCCCAAGGACATCCGCGACCTGGTTCGCCGCCACCGCGGCGTCGGCTGCACCGAACCCGAACGCGAGAAGCTGCGCAAGAAGCTGCGCCTGAGCCCCGCCGAGATCCCCGTCCGGCCCTATTGACGCTCGCTGCGCTCGCTTGGTGGAAGGTGCCTGCTGGCCCGTCCCACCGGCCCTCCCCAGCGCCTCTCGCACGGTGAACCGCGCGGGCAGAGCCCGCGCTCCTGGATTGAAATATCCACGCCGAATTTTTCCCAGCGCCGGTATTTTCGTCGAGAAGGGCGGCTCTGCCGCGCCGGCTCACCTTGCGAGTGCATTTGGGAGAGCCCGCGAGAGGGGGCAGCAGCCCCCTTTCGCGCAGCGAGCGCCGGCGAGCGCACAGGCCCCTTTCGCGCAGCGAGCGCTAGCGAGCGAATTGAGCGCATGCGATGATGCGGCACCTTCGTGGCACTCAAGGTTAATCATCCGGCCATCAAGTCCGTCGAGAGCGAAATTTTCACGCAGACCTTCGCGCCCGATTGCATGACCCATGCGTGCCTGTGCCGGGAGGAGGGCGATCGTCCTCGCAACGACGCTTGCTGCCGCTTTGGCGCGGACGTCTTGATCCCCGAGAAGGCGGCCATCCTCCGTCGGGTCAACGAGGTCGCCTCGGTCTTGAAGGAAGAGCGCCGCAATCCGGCCCACTGGTTCGACGAAGTTGATCCCGAACGCGATCCCGACGCCCCCGGGGGGATCTTGCTGCGCACGGCGACCGCCGATCCCACGGTGGAGACGTCGGGCTGCGTTTTTCTGGAGCACGACGGCCAGCGCGGCTGTGGTCTGCACCGGACCGCGCTGCAATTCGGGTTCGATCCTGCCGAGATCAAACCGGCGGTCTGCCGTCTTTACCCTCTGTCCGTCAGCAAGCGCGGGCTGGGGCTGAGCCCGGATTTCGACTGGTATTCGTGCGCGGGCGATGCAGGTCCCACGGTCTACCGCTTGATGCGCGGCGAGCTGGGCGCCATCTACGGCCGCGAGCTGGTGGCCGAGCTTGATCGCCTGGAAAGCCAGCACCTCCGGCGCCGCCTGCGAATGGCGCCCCGCCGGCGCGACAGCCAGACCCAGCAGACGTCAGACGAGA
>DATLVT010000255.1:0-8190 GCA_035577105.1 Polyangia bacterium | reverse complement strand
CCGGCCCCTGGATGCTGCTGGCGGCGCGGTTCTCCAGCCCGTCGACGATCGTCAGGTAGTTGCGGTAGATATCCACCGGTTGCATGGTGGGCCCGACCGCACCCAGCGGCGCCGACGCCGATCCCGGCGGCAGCCAGCGATCGCGCAGGTAACCGTTGGGCGTGACGACGATGAACAGGCGCTGCGGCGTCGTGGTGCCGCCGGTCTTCTGGGCGAAGGCTTCCAGCCAGGGCAACGCCACCGACGAGCCGGCGGCGGCGAGCAGGGCGCGGCGACCAAAACGGTGGCGGATCATATGCCGTTTCCTCCCAGGTCCCGCGACGGGGCCAGATAGGGACGGGAGGTGGTCAGCAACGGCACCAGATCGCGCACATGGCTGCCCCCGGCGCGGAAGGCGGCGTCCAGCTCCTGCAGCGTGCAGCGATCGGTGTTGTCGTCGGCTGGTCGCCCGAACACGAAGCGGAACCAGGTTCGCACCACGCACTGGCGCACGGTGTCCGACTGGGCCATCACCGCGGCCAGCTCCATTGCATCAACCACCGTCGCCGGCGGGTCCCACAGGGGCGAGCGCAGATTGGCGCTGCTGTCGACGGGCTGACCGTGGTCGGTGTCTTGCCAGCGCCCGACGGGATCGAAGTGCTCGAAGGTGAAGCCCGGCGGGTTCATCAGTTGATGGCAGCTGTTGCACTGCGCTTGGCTGGTATACATCTCCAGCAATTGACGGTTGGTGGCATTGGGCGGGGGGAGGTCGGGGGGGATCGGCGGGACGTTGGCCGGTGGCGGCGGCAGCTGCATGCACAGCATCGCCTCGACCACGAATTTCCCGCGGTGCACGGGGCTGGTGGTCGCGTGATGGGCCATCCCGGTCATCAACGCCCCCTGGGTCAGTAGTCCGCCGCGCCGCCGGCCGTCCAGCGGCACCTGGGTCAGCGTCGCTGGGTCCGTGCCGGCGGGCACCGTCAGGCCATAGTGCTGGGCCAGCGCCGGCGTGACGAAGGTGTACGGCGCGGTCAACAGCGACGCGATGTCGCTGTCGGTCTCCCAGTAATGGTGGTCGACAAAGCGCAGGACCTCTCGGGTCATGTCGACAGCGACGGCGCTGGTGAACGTCGGGAAAAGCTTGGGGTCGCGTTCGGCGTCGACCACCCCTCCCTCGCCGACAAAGTCGGACAGCCACCCGCGATAGAACCGTTCGCTGACCGCGTGGCCGCGTGGATCGGCCAGCAGCCGTTTCACCTGCGTCCCGACCTGGTCCGCCGTGCGCAGCTGGCCAGCGGCGGCGGCGGCGCGCAGCGGCTCGTCGGGCAGATCGCCCAGGAACAGCGCCGACAGGCGGGCGGCCAGCTCGTACGGCGTCGGCGGGGGCAGATCCCGCGTGCCTTGACCTTGGCTGCCGTCGCCCAGCTCGACGCGGTAGAGGAACTGCGGCGCCTGCAGCACCGACATCACCAGCGCCACCACGCCGCTTTCGGCGCTGTCCGAGAATCCCTCGCTGAACGCGTCGACCAGGATCTGTCGTTCCTCGTCAAACAGCGGTCGTCGGTAGGCGCGCCCGCCGATCAGCGTCGCCAGGCCGCCGGCGCAGGCCATCGGGTCCGGGTCGGATGCCCCGGCCATCTGGCAGCCGGCGTGCAGCAGCGCCGCCGCGCTGTCGCCTCGCTGCGCCCAGGCCTGCTGTTCCGCCACGTCCAGATAGCTCTCTGCGACGACGGGCGGGACGGTCACGGCCTGAGGCCAGTCGTGCGCCCACGACAGGCGCCCGGGAAAGACCGTCGGTGGGCTGGCATTGACCGTCAGGGGCAGCAGCGTGTGAATGCTGTTGTCGTATTCCTGGGCGTCGATCAACTGCAGCGGAGCCGGGCCGAGGCCGCTGCACGATCGGGGCGGAGGATAGATCCCGCCCTGGCCCCCCTGGCCACCGATGCCGCCGGTTCCGATCATGCCGCCGGTGCCGCCACTGCCCGGCAAGGCGCTCTCATGACACCCGGCGCCACCTGCCAGAGTCAGCGCCGCCAGTCCCAGCACACATCCGAACCATCCTCGGGTCATCGCCATGGGTCGCTATCGATTCTGTCGAACCGACGGCGGTGAAATGACCGACGATCGGTGGCGGCGAGTCCAAATTGGCACGTTCTGCACACCCTGACCAGCCACGTGTCGTCTGTGTTCGGTGGTCTGTCCACTGTCTCTGGCAAAGTTGAGTGGCACACACTCCCAGAGATTTACGAACCTTGACGCTAAAGAGGCCGGATCCACATAGGCGCGCGCCCCGACCTGCCGCTAGAATCGACCGAGGAGCTTGCGGTTGCATCGCCAGGTTTTGACCCGCGCCCGGATGACGATTGTCTGGCTTGCGGCAACGGCCGCATGGTCAAGCTGCAGCGCCAGCCTTGGCGACCGGGCCATCGGGCCCGGTCCTCCGGACGCCGCCAGCGCCGACCTCGGGCAAGAACCGCCGCCGGATCGCAGCGACCGGCCGGGTCCGACCGATCTGCCGGTCCGTGACGCCGCTGCGATCGAGATCGAGCCGGTCGCGATCGTCGACGCCTCGACGCTGCAAGGGAAGATGCTGTTCGGTTATCAAGGTTGGTTCGCGGCGCCGGGCGACGGGTCCACTGTGAATGAATGGCATCACTGGCTGTCGCCCACCGGAACGCCCAGCCCGCTGGTCGTCGACATGTGGCCCGATCTCTCGGAATACGAGCCCGACGAACGGTTCACGCCGCCCGGGCTGACCCTCCCCGGCGGAGAACCGGCCGCGGTCTTCTCGGCGTTCAAGGACAAGACGGTCAGTCGACACTTCGCCTGGATGCGCGAGCACGACCTGGACGGCGTCTTCTTGCAACGGTTCCTCGGCGAGATTCAGGACCCGCGCTATTTCGCCTTTCGCAACCAGGTGACACGCAACGTGCGCGCCGGGGCGGAAAGTTCTGGGCGCGTGTTCGCCATCGAATACGACCTCTCGTTGCCGCAGCCGATGCAGGCGACGATCGTCGAGAAGATGAAGGCCGACTGGATGTACCTGGTCGACACGCTGCAGGTGACCGCCAGTGACCGCTATCTGCGCGAAGGCGGGAAACCGGTGGTGGCGATCTGGGGATTTGGATTCATCGACCGCCTCACCACGCCCCAGCAGGCGCAGGCGTTGATCACCTGGTTCAAGACCGGCGCGCCGCCGGCCTACCGCGCCACCGTGGTTGGCGGGGTCCCCTGGGGGTGGCGGACGCAGTCTGGCACCTTGCAGACCGATCCGGCCTGGGCGCCCGTCTTTCGCTCGCTGGACGTCGTCAGCCCGTGGACGGTCGGCCACTATGCCAGTGACGCCGCCGCCGACAAGTTCATCAACGACGTCGTCGCCGGCGACATTGTCGAGACGCGCTCTCTTGGGATCGGCTATCTGCCCGTCATCTTCCCCGGGTTTTCCTGGCACAACCTGATGGGGGCCGCGCCGTCGAACCAGATCCCCCGGCGGGGCGGCCGGTTCTACTGGCGGCAGGCGATGAACGTGGTCGCCGCCGGCGCCACCATGTTCAAGACCGCCATGTTCGACGAGATCGACGAGGGGACCGCCATGTTCAAGCTGGCGCCGACCGCCGCCACCGCGCCTGCCCGGGCTCCCATGGTCACGCTGGACACCGACGGCGAATCCCTGCCCAGCGACTGGTATCTCCGCCTGGCCGGCGCCGCCACCGAAGTGTTGCGCGGCCAGCGCGACCCGTCGGTGGCGTTGCCGTTCACGCCGACTCCCTGACCGCCGGCAGCCTCACGACTCCCCATCTCGCCGCTCCCACTGCGGCGCCTCGTCCGGCTGCGGCCGCCCGCTCAGCAGTTCATGGGGGAGGAAGCTGGCCTTGTAGCGCATGGACGGGCAGTCGTTGATTCGATAACCCAGGTACACGTGCGCCTTCCCGTCGCGCGCCGCGATGCTCACCAGATTGACCAGGTGGTAAGTGCCCGGCGACCGGTCGGCGTAGGCGGGGTCGTAGAAGAAATAGGCGGCGCTCCAGGCGCGCGGCGTCTCGTCGCAGAGGCCCAGCGCGACGAGGCGCCCGTCGTCGTAGTAGGCGAGCTCGCGCGCGCAGGGGTGGGGGAAGGCGAAGCTCGCGGCATAGTTCTCACGGTCGAGGGGGGAGGGCTCCCAGCGGCGCATCAGCTCGCGGTCGGCGTGCCAGCGCGCGTACAGCGCAAGCCGCTCGTCGTCGACGCGCACGGGCCCGACCTCGCAGCGCAGCGTCGCGCACTTCCTGGCAGCGCGCCGCTGGCTGCGCGTGGGCGCCCAGGCCGCGACGGGGAGGCGCAGCGAGACGCACTCGCCGCACGGCGCGCACGCGGGCCGGAAGTACACGGGGCCAAAGCGCCGCCAGCCGCGCTCGAACAGCGCCTCGAGCTCGTCCCCCTCCACGTCGACCATGAGCCTGTTCTCCAGCGACGCCAGCGTGCTGGGCAGGTACGAGCAGGCGCGCGGGCGTTCGATCACCTGCTGCAGGAGCCGCGCCATGGTGCCATCATCTCACGCGCGCTTGCCGCCGCTCAGCACGACGTCGACCAGGCCGTAGGCGCGCGCCTCCTCAGCCGACATGAAGTTGTCCCGGGCCGTGTCGCGCCCGATGCGCTCCACGGACTGACCGGTGTGCTTTGCGTAGAGGCCGTTCAGCGTCTCGCGCGCCCTGAGGATCTCTCGCGCGTGGATCTCGATGTCGGTGGCCTGGCCGCGCATACCGGCCAGCGGTTCGTGGAGCATGATGCGCGCGTGCGGCAGCGCGTGGCGCTTGCCCGCGGCGCCGGCCGCCAGCACCAGGCTGGCCATCGAGGCCGCCTGGCCCAGGCAGTACGTCGCCACGGGGCAGCGCAGCGCCTGCATCGTGTCGTAGATCGCCAGACCCGCCAGGACCTCGCCGCCCGGCGAGTTGATGTACATCGTGACGTCCTTGTCGGGATCCTCCGCCTCGAGGAACAGCAACTGCGCGACGACGACGTTGGCGA
Organism: Polyangia bacterium; assembly: GCA_035577105.1. Lineage (GTDB taxonomy): Bacteria > Myxococcota_A > Polyangia > Fen-1088 > Fen-1088 > DATKEU01. The sequence continues at coordinate 3,207 of DATLVT010000255.1, read as the reverse complement.
GCGCGTCGTCGATCTCCGCGCCCAGGAACACGATGCGGTCCTTGAGCAGGCGCGAGAACAGGTCCCAGCCGCGCTCGCCAAGGTGGGTCTGCTCGACCACCGTCGGCACCAGCGAGGCCTGCCCGTCCCGTGCCCGCGTCATCGGCGTCCCCGCGGCCTGGACAGCCAGGCAATCAGCGCCGCGCGCGAGAAGCGCCAGACGCTGCCCAGCTTGCGCCCGGGCAGCTCGTCACGCTCGGCCAGCGCGACGACGGTGTCCTCGTCGAGCTGCAAGAGCTCGCCCGCCTGGGCGGCGTTCAGGACCTCGGGCGGTGCGGGCGGCGCCGGTGATTCGTAGGGCTGGAACGAGTAGGCGCCCACCGTCGCCGTGGGCGCGCCGGCGTCCACCGTGACCTTGTGCACCGACAGCGCGCCCAGCGCGCTGCGTCCGCGCTGGCTGTCCGGGTCGACGTACTTGGAGACGAGGCTCGCCACCAGATCCTTCTTGCGCATGCCCGTCGCTGCGGCCGCGCGCTGGAGCTTCTCCACGGCCGCCGCTGGCAGCCGCACGAACAACGCGCCTTCCGGGGGCGGCTTCTTTGACATATCTCTAAGATATCTAAAAATATCTCAGAGTCAAAGCCGGCCGCGCGCACCGAGGCCGCGAATGATAACGGCTCCGCCGAAGGGCGACGGAGTCACGCCCGGATCAATGAATCCCGGGGGAAGTCCCCTCAAAACGCGTTGGAGAGCGTCCGGCGGATCTTCGAAAGGAACCCGCCGCGCTTGGGCGGCCCGTCGGTGACGCGCTCGGCGCTCTGGCGGGCCATGCCGTACTGAACCAGGCCGACGCCGGTCGAGAACATCGGCGAGCGCACCACCTCGGCCAGGCCGCCCACGCCCTTGGGCAGGCCGCGGCGCACGGGGATGCCCAGGATCTCCTCGCCCAGCTCGGTCATGCCGGGCAGCTGGGTGGCGCCGCCGGTGATGACGGCCCCCGAGGCCAGGAGATCTTCGCAGCCCAGGCGCACGATCTCGGCCTTGACGAACGAGAAGATCTCCTCGACGCGCGGCTGGATGATGTCGCGGCAGAGCATGTGGCGTGACAGCACGCGCGGGGCGCGGCCGCCCACCGACGCCACCTCCAGGGTTTCGTCCTCCGACACCATGCTGGCCAGGGCGCAGCCGGCGCGGATCTTGATCTTCTCCGCTTCGTGCGGCGGCGTGCGCAGGCCAAAGGCGATGTCGCTGGTCAGCTGGTGGCCGCCGATGGGGATGACGCTGGTGTGGGCCACGGAGCCCTCGGTGAAGATGGCGATGTCGGTGGTGCCGCCGCCGATGTCGACCAGCGCCACGCCCAGCCCCTTCTCGTCGTCCTCCAGCACCGCCTCGCCCGAGGCCAGCGGCTCGAGGACGATGTCCAGCACCTCCAGGTCGCAGCGGGTGCAGCACTTGATGATGTTCTGGGCGGCGGCGGCGGCGGCGGTGACGATGTGGACGCGCGCCTCCAGGCGGACGCCGCACATCCCCAGCGGCTCGCGCACGCCGTCCTGGCCGTCGATCTTGTACTCCTGGGGCAGCACGTGAACGATGTGACGGTCGACGGGCAGGGCGATGGCGCGGGCCAGCTCCAGCACCTTGCCCACGTCGGCGCTGCGCACCTCTTTGTCCTTCACCGCGACGGTGCCGGTCGAGTTGACGCCCTTGATGTGTCCGCCGGCGATGCCGACGTAGACCTGCGAGATCTCGCAGCCCGACATGCTCTCCGCTTCCAGCACCGCCTGCTTGATGGAGGCGACCGTCGAATCGATGTTGACGATGACGCCCTTTTTCAGGCCGCGCGAGGGGTGGGTGCCGACGCCGATGATGTCCAGACCGCCCTCGGCGCCGATCTCGGCGACCACGGCGGCGATCTTGGTCGTCCCGATGTCCAGCCCCACGATGATGTCTGACGATCTTCTGGGCATGAGTTGTCGCTAATCTTCCATGCGTTTGTCGCCAGACCGAAATTTTTTGCTTCCGCCAGCCGCATTTACCCCCGCGCCGGCGCTCCTGGTGGTCCGGACCGGGGTGTTCGCGACGACGGCCGGCGCGGCGGGGGGCGCCGCCCAGCGCACCGGGACGCGATCCCGGCTGGGTCCGTCCAGGTGGACCACCCGCAGCGAGGGTAGCCCGCGGGCCCCGGCAGCCTCCAGGATCTCGTCCAGCCGGGCCAGCTTGTCCTCCGTGGCCCCGCGCCCCAGACGGATCTCGCCGCCGCCGTCCAGCAGGAACAACGAAAACCCATAGCGCGGGTCGATGTGAATCTCGGACAGCGACGGGCGGCTGGGCCCGGCGCCCCCTTGCCGGGACAGCGCCAGGGCGTCCTCGGCGCGGTAGGCGTTCAAGATCCCCAGCGCTTCACGCAGGGCGCCCTCGCTGGCGGGGCGAAAGGCGGCGTACTGCTCGCGGGTGAGGCCGGTCATCACCACCAGGCCGTCGGCTTCTTCCATGGTGGCGTGCTTGAAGGGGTGACCGGCCTCGTCGACCAGGTACAGCCCACCCAGCAGCGCCGCGGCGACGGCGTGGCGTTCGACGACGTCGATGGCCAGCGCCGACGGCAGCTCTCGCCGCACGCGCGCCGAGGCGATCCAGGGGTGGGCGGCCACGCGCGCCGCCACGGCGTCGGTGTCGATCGACAGCAGACGATCGCCGACGCGCACGCCCGTCAGGGCCATCAGCTCGTCGGGCCGCACGTGGGAGGTGGGTCCGACGCGGATGTCACGCAGGGAGAAGCGCGGCGAGTTGATGACGTGGCGAACGGCCAGGGCGCCGCCCCAGCCCGCCCCTGCCACCACCGCCAGCAGCAGGACCGCCTTGCCCAGGACCAGCAGCCGTAGACCGACGGCACGGGCCGCTCCCTTCAGGCGCACCGCCAGCGGCGGACGCTCGACCACCAGCCGGCGGTTGCGGCGCCGTCTAAAGAATCCGCGGCGCACCGGCTCGGCGCGCGGCGCGCGCGCGTGACGCTCGCGCACCTCGATGCGCTCCGCCGGGCTGACCGGGGCGCGGCTTCCTTTCATTCTTTCGGCCTTTCGCTCGGCCTTCCGCTGGGCTTTTCTCCGGCGCCGGCCGACAGGCGCGCCAGCAGCTCGGGGGCGGCGTTGGTGATGTCGCCTGCGCCCAGGAACAGCACCAGGTCGCCCGCGCGGGCCAGGTCGGCGACGGTCGCCACCAGCCGGCCGCGCG
>DATLVT010000254.1:0-3467 GCA_035577105.1 Polyangia bacterium | reverse complement strand
TCCTGGCGCTGGTCGGGGTGAAAGAAGGTGGCGTCCACGCCGCGTGGCCAGTGGACAAGCTGGCGGCCCACCCGCCGCTCTTGCAGCTCGTTCAGCAGCGACTGCGAGCTGACCAGCGTGTGGTCGGCGCGTTCGTGGAACCAGCGGACCAGCTGATACCCCCACTCCAGCGGCACCGGCAGGCGCGCGCTGAGGTACTCTGCATAGCGCGTATGAAAGCTGGTGGTGAAGCGCAGGCGTTCGCGGCGCAGCCAGCCGACCGCCCAGAATCCCAGCGGGCCTTCGGTGGCGACGTGGATGGCGTCGGGCTGGAAGGCGCGAACGCGGCCGGTGGCCTTCCAGGGATCGCAGGCCACCTTGATCTCGGGATAAGAGGGCAACGGCACGGTTCGGTGACCGTCGGGGGCGATCACCTGAACGGTCACGCCCGACGCCTCCAGGTACTTCACCAGCCGCACCAGGGTATTGACCACGCCGTTGGTCTGCGGTTTCCAGGCGTCGGTCACCAGAGTCAGGCGCCGCAAGCGGGGCCCGACCGCGGCCGTCACGGCAGAGCGCGGCTCTACCGAACGCGACAGTCCGCGTGCAGAATTTGCTTCCATCCAACTGGACTGGATCGTTTCTTTTTGTGTTTGCACGCATTCGAGCGTAGGCCCCGAAAAAGACAGGCCCGTGGCGAAATGGTGAAATCGCGGTTCTCTGTTTTCAACAATTCGGCGTCGAAGCGTCGTTTTTACGGCCGACTTACGTCAATGCGTTCAATTGTCACAGGAACGACGCACAAACGACGCCTGGCTGAAGAACACACATGACTGACACGGCTCGCGTACTTCAATTGAAAGACGGCTGCCGCCATGGTCGTGAATGGCTGCTGATCTTGGTGGTTCTTGTCGGCTGTCGTCAGTCGGGCACGGCGCAGACGCCGGCCGCTCATTCGCCCGCGACGCCGGCGCCGCTGCTGGTCACCATCGTCGTCGATCAGATGGCGGCGTGGCTGGCCGACCAGCGCTGGCCGGCCCTGGATCCCGGCGGCGGATTTGCCCGGCTGCGCCGCGAAGGGACCACTGTGCGCGAGATGCGCTACCAGCACGCGGTCACCGACACCGCCCCCGGACACGCGGCGCTGTTCACGGGAACCACGCCACGGGAGAACGGCATCGTCGCCAACGAGGTGATCGGCCCCCAGGGTGGCAGCCCCCGCTCGATCCTCGCCGACGACAGCACCCATCTGCTGGGGTTCAACGGTGAGCTGTCGCCACGTGCCGGCAGCTCGCTGGGCATCTTGCAGGGCGAGACCATCGCCGACGTGTTTCGGGCCAGCCAGCCGGACGGACATATCTTCAGTTTTTCGCTGAAGGATCGCGGCGCCCTGTTCGGTGGCGGCCGGCATCCCGACGCCGTGCTGTGGCTGGATCCCGAATCCGGCGCGTTCGTGACCTCGACGGCGTTCGCCACCGAGGCGCCTGCCTGGCTGGGCGCCGCCGGCGGTCGCGCCGCGGTGGCCGCCGCCATGACGGCGGGCTGGTTTCTGTCCGATGATGGCCGCGCCTGGATCGCCGCCCACGCGGCCACCGCCGACGCTCAACGCGGCGAAGGTGACTATGGAAAGCTGGGGACCGTCTTTCCGCACGCCATCGGATCGGCCAAGGCCCTGCGCGCCACGCCAGCCGGCGATCGCCTGCTGTTCGGGCTGGCGAGGGCGGCCCTGCCCCGGGTCGCCGCCGACCACCGGCCGGCGCTGCTGGCGCTGTCGCTGTCGGCGCACGATTACGTGGCCCACGTCTTTGGTCCCGATTCATGGGAGGCCTGGGACGAGCTGCGGCAGCTCGACCGTCAGCTGGCGACTTTCCTGGCGGCGCTGGACGACGCCGTCGGTCCCGGCGGTTACGCTGTGATGTTGACCGGCGATCACGGCGGCAGTCCGCTGCCCGAGCTGGCCGGCACCCCCGCCGATCCCTGGTGCCGGCCCGACGCCGGCGCGGTCGCGGTCTCGGGCGCACCCGACCGCTGGGAACGCCCCTGCGGCCCGCGCCGTCGCCTGATCACGGGCGATCTGGTGGCCACGCTGGAGTCGGCGCTGGCGCAAGCGTTCGGCGCCGGTCCCTGGCTGGCGGGGGGCGGCATCGCCGTCCCGCTGATCTTTCTGGGCGCCAGGGCCCGCGCGCTGGACGCCGGCAACCAGACCAGGCTGCTGTCGGTCGTCAAGCAGGCGCTGGCGCCGCTGGGGATCGCCGACGTGGTCGACGTCCGACGCCAGCGCGGCCCCTGCGCGGCGCCCGACGACACCCGTGACCAGTTGATCTGCGCGGCCACGCGCCCGGGCCAGCCGGGCGACCTTTACATGGTGGTCGCCCCGGGGGCGTTCTTCGATCCCGGCTATACCCCCGGCTTCGGCACCAGCCACGGCTCGCCCTATCTTTACGACCGCGCGGTTCCCCTTCTGGTGCGCGCGCCCGGACGGGTCGCCGCCGGACGGACCGTCGACGGGGCGCTCCCTTTCTCCACGTTCACGCGCACGGCCAGCGCGCTGCTGGGCGTGCGCCCGCCGACGGGCGCCCAGCCGGGACAGGACCTGACCGCGCTCCCCTAGAAGCCCCCGGAAGGCCCGGCATGGCCGTGAGCATCTCCGGTAATCGGTGACCGACCCCGAAAACCGGAGGACGGGAAGGCCCTGCCACGGCCGCACGCGCCCCGACGATCGGACACCGAACGTGCAGCGACCGCGCCCTTGGTCAGTCAGGCGATCCGCAGACCGCTCTCTGTTCGAACCCGAACGCCACCGAATGAACCGCCTGCACGCTGCCGCTGACCAAGCGGCTGTGCGTGACCAGCAGTCAGGGACACGCCGTCTCGGTGTTCGAGGCCACCCAGACCGGGCGGGCCACGCCGGTCCGCGTGATCACCGGCGCCTGCACCGGATTCGGATTTCCCAAGGGCATCGCCTCCAGCCCCAGCAACGGCGAGCTGTTCGTCAGCCTGCAGGGCGGCCTGGTGGAGGTTTTCTCGACGGCGGCCACCGGCAACGTCGCGCCCGCCTGGACGCTGTCGGGCGCCATGGGCGGATTGAACGTCTACGCCCTGGACGTCGACGCCCGTCGAGTGAGGTGGCAGTCGCCGAATACGACACGGGCGGCAAGATCAGCGTGCTGGCCAGCGACACGGGCGTGGCCAAGCGCGTGCTCAGCGGGGCGCAAACCAACCTGGGACACGTCTCGTCGCTGACCATCGACCGCGCCCACGGCGAGCTGCTGAGCGAACCGCCGCGGGCGCTGACCTGCCCAAACGCACGCTGCAGCTCACCGGCCTGATCGCCGTGTATGGCCTCCTGCTGGATGTGGCCAGCGACACGTTGTGGGCGGTGGGCAATTCAGGATTCTCGACGGTGATCATCGTCGAGGTCCCACGAGGCGCGAGCGGCGCGGTGTCGCCTCTGCGCACCGGCATCGCGATGGAATCGGTCGGCCGAC
>DATLVT010000253.1:0-3979 GCA_035577105.1 Polyangia bacterium | reverse complement strand
TTCCCCTGGTTTGGGGGCACTTTCGAAGCCGGACACATGGAGAACAGCTTCAGCGTGTTCGGCGCGGGAGGTGGAAAGTGGCTGGTGGTCGCCCTGGAGTTCGGCCCCCGGGACGAGGTGCTGGCCTGGGCCGACACGGTCCTGAAGATCTTCAGGGACACCCCCGCCATCATCATCACGCACGCGTATCTTTACCGCGACGGCACCCGTTACGATGCCGTCGGGTCGCCCGGTCAGCAGTTCAACCCGCACGCCTACGTGATGATGGGCCAGCCGGGCAGCACCGTGAACGACGGCGAGGAGATGTGGCGCAAGCTGATTGCACCGAACAGGAACGTGAAGCTGGTCTTCTCGGGCCACGACGTCAGTGGAAACGCGCTGCCTCCCGGGACAGCCGCCCGCCTCACCAGCAGCCGACAGGACGGCACGGTCGTGCACCAGATCCTGACGAACTATCAGACCTGCACGGCGCCGCCCTGTGAATCGTTCGCGGGCGGGACGGTGCGGGGAGGGAATGGCTTCCTGCGCGTCCTGCACTTTTCACCGCGCGACGGCACCATCTCCGTCACGACCTACTCGCCTTACCTCGACGAGTACCTTCGTGATCCCAGCAATCAGTTCACGTTGCCGCTGAACTGACGTCTTCTTCTGGTTGCGGTCCGTTGTCCGCGCCGCCGCGGGGCGCGATCTAGAATGAGGGCATGGAACAGACCGGTACGATCATCGTGGGCGCCGGCCCGGCGGGGCTGGCGGTGGCGGCCTGCCTGCGGCGGGCGGACAGGCCGTTCGTCGTGCTGGAGCAGAGCGACGACGGCGTGGGCGCCTCGTGGCGGGCGCGCTACCGGCGGCTGCATCTGCACACAGCGAAACAGCACTCCGGTCTGCCGTACCTTCCGTTCCCCCGGCACCACCCTCGCTATCCCTCCCGCGAGCAGGTGATCGAATACCTGGAGCTGTATCGCCGGCACTTCGAGATCGAGCCGCGTTTCGGACAGCGGGTGGTCTCCATCGCCCAGGGGCCAGACGGCTGGTGGAACACAACGACCGCCGGCGGCGTTCACCGCTCGCGACAGGTCGTCGTCTGCACGGGGCGATGGGAGGTGCCCCGGCGGCCCCGCTGGCCGGGTGAAGAGCGGTTCACCGGCGAGATCGTGCACAGCGCGGCTTACCGCAGCGCCGAGCGCTATGCCGGCAAGCGGGTCCTGGTGGTGGGGCTGGGCAACAGCGGCGGCGAGATCGCCGTCGACCTGGCCGAGCAGCGCGCGCACGCCGAGATCGCCGTGCGCAGTCCCGTCAACGTCGTCCCTCTGGATTTTCTGGGGATGCCCATCCAGCGCGCGACGATCCTGATCTCGTTCTTGCCGCTGTTCATCCGCGACTGGATCGGCCGCCTGGTGTCCCGTCTGGCTTTCGGCGATCTGCGGGCGCTGGGGTTGCGCAGGCCACAGCAAGGTCCGATGACCCAGATCGTGAAGCGCGGACGGATTCCCTTGATCGACGTGGGCACCCTGGCCCTGGTGCGACAGGGAAGGATCCGCCTGCGCCCCGACGTGCAGCAGTTCGAAGGCGATGACGCCATCCGGTTCGTCGACGGTGACGTGCAGACCTTCGACGCGGTGGTCCTGGCGACCGGCTATGACGCCGGTGTGCCCGCCCTGCTTTCCGGTCTGGGCGTCACCGCGGACGAGGCGGGGGGCCTGCGACTGATCGGTGACAGTCCGCGACGGGGTCTGTTCTTCGTCGGATTCAACAGCCCCCCCACCGGCCTGCTGCGGCAGATCGCCATCGAGGCGAAAAAAGTGGCGCGCTTGATTGCCCGTGGCTAGTTCGGGCAGGCTCACCTCCTCATGAGTGATGCCAGCGCCCTTGCTTCACGGTTGATCACGCTCGCAGACGACCGCTCGCTTGCCCGGCTGTATCCCGAGCGGGGCTTCCAGCTTTTTGGCTTCGAGACCACCGTCGGCGATCAGCGGGTGGAGCTGTTGCACGCGCCGCCCGTGGATCGCGAGCCGGCCGATCGTCGTTACGGCAACCCTGTGCTGTTTCCTGCCGTCGGCGTCAGCAACGGCGCCCGGCCGGACAGCTGGGATCACGACGGCCACCCGCTGGCCATGCCGCCCCACGGGTGGGCGCGTAACGTTTACTGGCAGGTCGAGCGCATCGAGGCGACCAGCCTGACCGCGCTGCTGGTCCCGCATCCCGGGTTTCGCCTGGGGTTCCCCTTCGAATTCGAACTGCGGCTGACCTATCGTCTGGAACGGGGAACCCTGGTGCTGGAGTCGACGCTGCTGAACACGGGGCCCGCCGCCTTTCCTTACGCCTACGGCTTCCATCCTTATTTGCGCGCGCCGCTGTTGCCTGGCGGCACGCGCGAGCGCTGTCTGGTGCGCGTCCCGGCGGGGACGCGCCTGCAGTCGGCGGATGGCTGGCGCACGGTCACCCGCGCCGCCGCGCCGGCGCGCACGCTGGCGTCGCTGGCGCCGGAGCTGCCCGGCTCGGTGCTGCTGGAGAAGACGGGCGCCACCGCCCTGGAGGTCGAGGACCAGGCCGCTGGCCTGGCGGCGCGCGTCTCGGTCGAGGGGAGCGAGCAGAGCTTTCCCGTCTGGGTCATCTGGAGCGCCGCGCCGGACGCGCCGTACGTCTGTCTCGAACCCTGGACCGACGCGCCCAACGCCCTCAACCGCTCCGGGACGCGGACCCTCGCGCCGGGCGACACGCACCGTTATCGAATGGCGCTGTCGGCGCGCAAGCTCTAGTGGCGCTGCAACGGGGACGTCTACTTCGTCGGCGTCTCGGTGATCGCCTTTCGTGACTGGGGATCGGTGGGCCTCTCGCCCTCGTGCTTTTCGCCCTGCAGAACGGTCTCGACGACCTCTTCGACGCCTTCGCCGTCCTTCGATTCGACCGCGTCGGCCAGGGCGCCGTGGTCCTTGATCACTTCCCATCCCAGATACTTGGCCAGCCAGACCCGTTCGATGATGGGATAGGCCGCCACCAGCGGCAGGACAAGGACGGCGCCGATCAATCCCTGCAGGGTTGTCCCGGCCAGCAACGCCAGCAACACGGCCAGGGTCGACAGGCGAAGCTGTCGACCATAGACCCTGGGCACGATCAGATAGCTCTCGATGATGTGATAGAAAATGTAGAGCGCGAAGACGATCGCCGCCGCGGCGGGTGACACCGTCAGCGCCAGCAACACCGCCGGAACGGTCGCGATGATGATTCCGACGACCGGGATGACGTCGCACAGCCCGGCCAGCAGCGCCAACGGCATGGCCGCCGGCACGTGAAACAGATACAGGACCACGCCGCTGAAACCGGCGAAGAGGATCGATGTCAGGACCTGACCACGGACATACGCGTAGACGACCTGTGACACCTCCTCGGCGGTGATCGCCATCCGGTCACGATGGGCGCGCGGCACGTAGGCGATCAGCCACGCATAGAGGCGCTTGCCGTCGAGCAGCAGGTAGATGGTCACGATGATGGTGAAGAACATCGACAGCACGCCGGACAGCGCCACGGTTCCCAGCGCCAGCGGCCGTTTCAGCTTCGCGGCCACCTCGGGCGACGAGGGGAGCGCGAAGATCTCGCTGACCACCTGCTTCAAGATGGGATATCTCGTCGGCAGGCGTTGCTCCACCCGCTGGCGCAGATCGGGAAAGTCCTGGACCAGTTTTGACAGCTGCTCGGCCATCGAGGTGAAGACCACCACAACCAGCAAGGCCATCAGCGCCACCAGCAACAGAGTCATCAGCGCCACGACCGCGCCGCGGCTGAGGCCCCGTTTTTCCAGGGCCGCCACCACGGGGTGCAGAGCCACCGCCAGCAGCAACGAGATCAGCAGGAAGATGAACTCGGGCCAGAGGCGCAGGCCGGCCTTCACCAGAAGGAAGGTCAGCAGGATCTTGAGGATGGTCTTGGTCGGAAGATGAAGGTGAAAATCGAACCGCTGGGGCTGTGGCTTGGCAGGGTTCAT
>DATLVT010000252.1:0-2535 GCA_035577105.1 Polyangia bacterium | reverse complement strand
CCAGCAAATAAGATGGTGTTCGTAAGGGCGGACGGCTCGGTCGGCAACGTGTCGGACTCGACCAAGCGGAGGGTGTGGCATCGTCTGCGCCGTCAGATCAGCCTGCGTGCAGGGCCACTGCACGGGTTCGACGGCATGCCCAAGAGGTCCCTGCCCCTGTTATCCCGCGGCATGCCTCGGTACGACGATGTGCAACCTGAGGTGCCCCGGCTGAAATCGACGCTCGGCCCCGCCACGATGTGATAGTCAGTCCTGTGGTCGTCGCTGACCTCATCGCCACGTTCCCGGAAAAGGTCCGCCAGCGCGGGGCCACGTACTTCGTCTCCGACGCAGTCGACATTCGTAAGAAATCGCCCGACGAGATCCTGGCCCTTGTCCAGGGCGGTCGGGAGTACGCCACCGGTCTGACGCTGGATGGCGGGCGGCTGACGCTGTCGTGCGAGTGCCCGTATTTTCTTTCCGAAGGACCGTGCAAGCACCTGTGGGCGACCATCCTGGCCGCCGATCGGATGGGCCTCCTGGCCTCGATGCATGCCTTCACGAAGATCCGCCTTGACCAGCATGAGGTCGGCGAGGCCGACGACGAGGCTGACGAAGAGGTCAACGCGATCGTACCCGCGGCGCCGTCGCCGATGCTGGCGGCCTACCGTCGCCAGCTGGATGCGATCCAGAAAGCGCGGCCCGTACCGCCGCCGCCTTGGAAGGACCTCCTGTTGCGCGCGCGGGGCTATGGCGACGCGGAGGCGATGCCCGCGAAATGGACGGGGTGCCTTCTGTACGTGGTCGACGTCGAGCGAAACTACGTCGGGCATCTGACGCTCAGCCTGTTCGAGCGCACCAGAAAAAGGAACGGAGAGTGGGCCAAGCCCAGGCCCCCGCAGATTCCGCTGGCCGCGCTGGGCAACCTCGAGGACGAGTTCGACGGGCGCGTCCTGCCGCTGCTGCTGGGAGCCGGCGCCATCGCCGACGGCGTGCCGTCTTACTCGTCTTATTCAGCGGGATACCAGCGCCTCTTCCCGGCCCAGGTTCCCCTCCCGATGGCGATGGCGGGGATGGTGATGCCGCTGCTGTCGCGGAGCGAGCGCCTGTTTGTGCGGGCCACGCGCGATGCCGAGCTGGTGCCGGCCCGGTACGACGACGGCGACCCCTGGGAGTTCGTCCTGTGCCTGCGCCGCCGCGCCGACGGTTCGGCGACGGAGGTCACGGGCATGCTTCGCCGCGGGACCTCGACGATGGACATCACCCAGCCCCTGCACATCACCCAGGACGGCTGGTTCGTGCTGCCTGATTGCATCGGGCGCTTCACGCACTTCGGCGCGATGGGCCTGGTGACGGCGCTGCGCAATCAGAAGGTCGTGAACGTGCCCGCCGCGCACGAGAAGGACTTCCTGGCCGATCTGCTGGAGCAGCCGGGCCTGCCCCGGCTGGAGCTGCCCAGCGAGCTGTCGCTCCGCGAGGTCGCCCCGCCCGCCCGTCCAGAGCTGAGGATAGAAGGACGGCGGCCTCGCGGCGGCCCGTACCAGCAGGACGATCGGTTTTCCGCGCTGCTGTCGTTCGAGTACCAGGGTCATCGCTTGAAGGCGGGCGATCGCCGGCCTGTCATCGCCAGCGTCGAGGACGGCCTGCTGATCAGGCGGGATCTGCAGGCTGAGAAGGAAGCCACGCTCCGGCTCGCCGCGCTCGGCTTCCGGCTCGCATTCCGGGACTACTCCGCGCCGGCTATCCACGATCGATTCGAGATCACGCCCAAGAAACTACCCGCGGCGGTGCGCGCCTTGACCGCGGAGGGCTGGCATGTCGAGGCCGAGGGCCGCATGTACCGCGCCGCCAGTCATTTCAGCCTCTCGGTTTCCAGCGGCATCGATTGGTTTGATCTGACCGCGACGGCCGACTTCGGTGGCGTGACCGCGGCTTTGCCCCAGCTGCTGCGCGCGCTGCGCCGAGGCGAATCGATGATCGTGCTGGATGACGGCACCCTGGGCCTGTTACCCGAGGAGTGGTTGCGCAAGCACGCCCTGATGGCCGCCATGGGAACAGAGAGCGGTGACAGTCTGCGTTTCGAGCATCGTCAGGCAGGCCTGCTGGACGCGCTGTTGCTGGCCGAACCCGACGCAGAGGTGGACCGCGTCTTTCAGAAAGCGCGCGACGAGCTGGGGAGCTTTGAAGGTGTCGCGCCCGAGAAGGCGCCGCGCGGGTTCAAAGGCCAGCTGCGCCCGTACCAGGAGGGGGGCCTCGGCTGGCTGACGTTCTTGCGCCGTTTTGGCTTCGGCGGCTGTCTGGCCGACGACATGGGCCTCGGCAAGACCGTGCAGGTGCTGGCCATGCTGGAGGCTCGCCGCGGCAAGGCCGAGCGCCCGTCGCTGGTGGTGATGCCAAAGTCGCTGGTGTGGAACTGGGGCCAGGAAGCGGCGCGCTTCACGCCCCGCCTCAAGGTGCTGGCGCACGTCGGGCCCGACCGGGCCACGCAGGCCGCCGCGCTGACCGCGGCGGATCTGGTCCTGACGACCTACGGGACCATGCGCTCCGACATCGCGC
>DATLVT010000251.1:0-2194 GCA_035577105.1 Polyangia bacterium | reverse complement strand
CAAGCCCCGTCGTCATTTGTTTTGAGCCGATCATCTCGACGCGGGCGCCCGCGTACCCGCCCCCGCTTGCCTGGCGGCTAGGCCGCCGCCTGGGATCGATCGTCACGAACCATATAACGGACGGGACCGGGCAATCGTTCCCTGATCGGCAAAATTCGTCAGTCGGCGGGGCCGCTGCCGCGCAGCCCGTAAAGCACCAGGCCGGTGAAGACAAACGGCAAGATGGTCAGCACCGGAATGAACACGGTGAAGAACACGGCCGCCTGCCAACCGGCCGGCTGGGCCCCGCCCCCGGTGGCCGGCCCCGGGATGGCGAAGAGGGTGGCGAAGACGCCCGACAGCAGGCTCCAGTAGCCGTCGAAGACGACGGCGAAGCGCAGCACGGCGCGCTGTCGCCCTGACAGCACCAGCCGGTTCCACACCAGTCCGACCAGGACGATGAACACCGCGGTGAGCATCAAGGTCAGGTGGGTGGCCATCCAGCCGCGCGCCCGCGGTCCGCCGGCGACGATTCCAAAGCCGGTCAGAAAGGCCAGAAGCAGGACGACGAACCCCTGCCGGATTATCGACCGCTGCACCGAATCGTTGGGCATGTGACCTCCGTGGGCTGATACGAATCAGCCGGGTCACCGGATCGTTCCCCCGTTCGGTTCGCGGTGGCGATCAAACCACCACGTCCACAGCAGCAAGGGCCAGGGGAGAATGGCCGCCGACCAGGCCAGCACGGGGACACTGGGCGGCGGGGACAGCGACGATGCCAGATGCATCAGGGGGAGGAAGAAGACGAACACCCAGCAGGCGTAACGTCCGACGCGATCGCGCGGTCGCGTGGCGCGCAGGTAGACGGCGACGCCGCCGAGGTAGATCGCCGCCTCGACGATGGTCTCGGCGAGGGGCGCGTTCCACAGGCCCAGGCCCACCCGCGGTCCGCCCGGCCACAGCGGCAGATCGGGTCGGTGCGTGATCCAGTCGAGCACCCAGTGACTGAACACCAGGCCCGCCAGGATCGCGGCGGCGCGCGCCGAACGTCGAAAGGCGAAATGCACTACTCCGAAGGCCAGCCCCCAGACCGCCGCCATGAGGGCGCTGTGGGTCCAGGGATAGTGAAAGAAATCGAGGGGGGTGAGGCGCGTGTTGCCCGGATCGATGCGCACGTCCTCGATGCCCAGCAACAGGAAGATCGGCCACAGCGTATCCAGCCACTGCGCGGCCAGGATGGCCGTGGGCAGAGACACCTTGGGCACCGGCCGCTTCGCTGCGAACGCCAATCCGAAGTGTCCGCTGAACATCGCAGCCTCCTGATTATCATGCCTGGCAGGGGCCGCCAGCCAAAGGCGGCCGCGCCTCACTCTTTCGAACGGTTTCGGGTCTGGTCGCTGACCTCGGTCTCGACCAGCTGTTTTTCCCGTCTGACCAGGGCCTGACGTTCGTCGACGAACCAGAACGCCACGCGCAGGAACGCGGCGATCACCGTGACCAGGATGGACGACAGGAACCAGCGCAAGACGTCCGCCCCCCAGCCCGGAGCAATGGCCACGTCGATGACGTACGTTCCCGTGAGAGGAACCAGCAAGAACGCGATGCCGTGGGACAGACAGTACGGGCAAGAGACCAGGTAGCCGAGCCAGGTTTCCTTGCCGCCCAGCCGGGCGCGCAGCGGCTCGAAGATGCGCTCGCGCGAGACGGTCTGGGACAGCCCCATCACGACCGCGGAGACCATCAGCAATTGGGTGATGCCGGTGCGCATTGTTCGTCGAGGCGTTCCCGGGGCCAGCCCTGTCCCCGTTCGCTGAACCTGAGTCCGCCCCCGCGTTCGCGCCAGCCCTCGGGACACCTGGGTTTGGTCCGGTTGTGCCCGCCGGCCGCCCTGACGCATGCTGCGGTCATGCTCACGCTTCGGGACTGGCTGTCGTCGGCGCCCTTCACGCTGGCGATGTCGTCCGGGTTTTTCGGATTCTTTGCGCACGCCGGCCTCATGTCGGTGCTGGAGGAAGAGTCGCTGCCGCCGGCGCGCGTCTGCGGGTCCAGCGCCGGCGCCCTGGTGGGAGGGCTGTGGGCGTCCGGCATTCCGGCCCGGAAGATCTGCGACGAGCTGGTCCAGCTGCGGCGCGAGCACTTTTGGGACGTCCGCCCCGGCCTTGGGCTGCTGCGCGGCGCCCGGTTCCGGTCGCTGCTGGAGGGCCTGTTGCCGGTG
>DATLVT010000250.1:0-2697 GCA_035577105.1 Polyangia bacterium | reverse complement strand
GTCAGACCGCCGGCAGCGGCGGCGCGGCGGAGGCGGGCGTCGAGTCGGATGCCGCCAGCGGCGACGCCAGCGATGGGCCGCCTCCGGTTTCTGGACTGGACGCGGCAGACGCGGCTCAGTCGCCGTGCACCGGCACGGGGTTGCGCGCCGGCAATTCCAACCTGTCGATCCCGTTCGACGGCGGGACCCGCACGTACGTGATGCATGTCCCCACCAGCTATACGGGCAAGACCCGGGTGCCGCTGGTCATCGACATGCATGGCGCAAACAACGGACCGCAACAGGAGATTGGAGGGTCGGGCTGGCTTCAGAAAGGCGACGCGGTCGGGTTCATCACCATCTTCCCGCAAGCGCCCGGCGGTTCGTGGAATGCTGGGACCTGCTGCGCCCCGAACGGGGCCCCCCCGCTGCAGACGTCGACCGCCGACGATGTGGGCTTCATGCGCGCCGTCATCAACAAGACGGCGCAGGACGGCTGCATCGATCTCAAACGCGTCTATGCCGTAGGCCTGTCCAACGGCGGCCTGATGTCTTACCGGCTGGCGTGCATGGCGACCGATCTGTTCGCGGGCATCGCCCCGGTCTCGGGTGCGTCGGTCACCACGCCTTGCACGCCGTCGCGTCCGATCACCGTGGTCAGCTTTCGCGGCACAATGGACGCGACGGTTCCCTACAACGGCGGGATGCCAGGCACGCATCTGTGGCCCAGCGCGAAGGCTGACTTTGATCTGTGGAGCATGCTCAATCACTGCACCGACGCGACGCCGACCATGTCCCGCAACGTCTGTCAGACCAATTCGCAGTGTGCCGGCGGCGTCGAGGTCACACTGTGTTCGGTCGTCGGTCCCCACACGCTATACGGCGCTGCTGTCGCGGCTGGTCTGGCCGTCCCCAACGTGGCCTGGGACATATTTCAGCGTCACGCCCCTCCCTGAAAGCTGACCGGACCCTGGTCGCGGCCCGGTGATCTTCACAGGCCAAAGCTGGTCCCCAGCTGGTTCAGCGCCTTCTGGACCAGCGCTTGCGCGTTGGCGTTCAGCGAACCGGTGGCGGAGCCCACCGGCCCGGTGCCAGCGTTGGTGCCTTGCACGACCCACGACGGGCCCGAGAAGATGACGACGGTGACGCCGCTGTCCACGCCGCCGGTCGTTCCGCTGCTGGGAATGCCCAGCAGGATGGCCGACTCGACCGAGGCCTCACCAAGTTCGCGTGCGTCGTTGTCCGACGTGGTCTGGTTGTTGGCTGTCTGCGTATCGCCGAACACCGCGCCTATCGCCTTGTTCTTGTAGAAAATCAGGGCGAACTGCCGGCCCGCGATGTCGTGCTCGGCATAAAAGAAGTGCGGGCAGGGAACGGTCTTTCCGCCGCCTTCATTGTCCCAGCAATCGTCACCCATCACATAGAACGGAACATGGTGCGCGCCCAGCGCCTTGCCGCTGCTGTCTTGCCAGGTGGTCGTCCCCTGATGGTCAGGATCGGGATCGGGATCAGCGCCGTCGGTGTCAATCGCCATGCCGGAGGAATACGCAAAGACACCGGTGGCAACCTGATAGACGTTCACGTTCATCGCCCGGGTTTGCGTGTTGATGTGCGGCAGCGTGTTCACTTTTGTTGCTGCCGATTCGTGCGCCATGAGGCCCGCGAACACCTGGGCGGCCGTGAAGTTTCCGCCGCTCATCGTCGAGTCACGACTGGTGTCCGTGGACACGTCGGCAACGGTGTCTCTGGCTGTGTCGGTCGCGTCAACCGCTGCGCCGCCGCTGCCAGCGCCGCCGCTGCCGGCGCCACCAGTGCCCGCGCCACCGCTGCCGCTGCCGCCAGTAGCAGCGCCGCCACTGCCAGCGCCGCCGCTGCCGGCGCCACCAGTGCCCGCGCCACCGCTGCCAGCACCACCACTGCCAGTGCCTGTGCCAGTGCCACCGGTGCCCGCGCCGCCGCTGCCGCCATTGTTGCTGCAGGCGCCAAGGGCCATCAGGGTCAAGGCGATAAAGGAAACTGAATGCCTGGCGAAGATCATTGTCTCTCAGGACCAACGGATGGATCCCGCCCAGACCTTCTTGTTTTTGAACCGCGCGCTGCCGAATTTTTCACTGACGGCCGGATTCAGAGACGCCGCAGTGGCGATCCGTGAGAGGCGATCCGTTGATGGTTACGTCCCGTTCGGGCTGCGCGGTTGCGGCTTCGCGAGTCAGACTTCGCGACTCAGACTTCGCAAGTCAGGCTTCGCGGGTTAGGCTTCGCGAGAGGGAGTCATGTCGACGCTGCACAAGGAGATTCATATCGAAGCGAGCCCCGAGGCCATCTGGGACGCGGCGCGGGACGTCGGCGCTCTGCATACGCGTTTGGTCCCCGGCTTCGTCGTGGAGACCCAGCTGGAGGGCAACGCCCGCATCGTCACATTCGGCAACGGAATGGTGGTGCGCGAGCTGATCGTCTCGGTCGACGACCAGCGCCGCCGGCTGGCGTGGACGGCGACAGGCGGGCGAACGACGCACTACAACGCGGTCCTGGAGGTACTTGCCGAGCGGTCTGGCGCGCGGGTCGTCTGGACCATCGATCTGTTGCCGGACGAGATGGCGGGGCCTATCGCGGCAATGCAGGAGATTGGGCTGTCGGCGATGAAAAAGACCTTCGAGGGGCGTAAGTGAGCCGGGAGATTGTCCAGCCGACCGGTGGCGCGGGCCGGCCGTCCGGGGC
>DATLVT010000249.1:0-5664 GCA_035577105.1 Polyangia bacterium | reverse complement strand
CGTCGAGCCGGCGTTGATCTTGGTGGCCGAGGTCGAGAGGTCCGACGAGATCGGAGTGGCGTCCGATGGCTCGGCGGCGCCACACCCCGCGAGAGCCGCGCCCGCCAGCAAGAACAAGACCCTGTCGAAACCAGCCCGCCTCTGTCCCATGTGCCTTCTCCCTTTTTTCACGGACCTTCGTCCTTCATGACGCGAAATGGGCGGGCCGTACCCATGGGGTCGGTCGCGATGCGACAGAACGTGCCACCCCACGCCCTGTGACCCTAGCGAGCCTTCTTCCCGAACTGGCCCAGGAAGTCGATGATGCTCTTCTGGTCGTCGGACGACAGCCGCCAGAAGGAATCGCCGACGCGCGCCTTGTAGAAATCGACCGATCCCGTCCCCCACGTCACGTCGGAGGCGGCGGAGAAAGCCGGCGGCAGGCGCGTGCGCAGGAAGGCGGGGACGTTGCCGTCAAGCTGCTGCCACAGGCCAGAGAAGGTCGCGCTCCGGTCCGAGGCCAGCATGCGCAGTGAATTCACGATGTCGTACATCGAGCTGCCGTTGAGGATGTGCAGCGCCTCGGTGTAGTCGGCGGGCGGATCCACGGCGTTCTTCACCAGCTGGTACCGCTTGAGCCAGGGGGCTTGCTTGCTGGGGTCGACGCTGGGCTTTGGCGGCGCGGTCTGGAGCGGCGGAATCCACGCCATGCGAAAGATCCGCTTCGCCGTGGGCGGCACGCCGCTCCACTCGCGCCGCAGGTTGGCCTCGGCGGTGGGGCGGTTCACGCCATAGATCAAGGTGGTCCCCTGGTAGCTGGGCGCCGGCCAGTAGCCGCTCGGCTCGATCGGCACGGTCTGCCACAGCTCGACCACGACGAGGATCCCCATGTGCGGGTCGGTGCGTTGCTGCTTGCGGATCCAGTCCTCGGTGTCTGAGAGGTCCTTGCGGATCCGCTGCTCGGTGAGGATGTCGCTCAGCCAGTTGAGGAGGGTTCCCACCACCAGCACCCCCGCCAGCACGATGTTGGCCTTGCCGGAATTCATTCCCGGCGTGCCGCCCGGGAGCCCCGGGGCCACGCCGATGCCCGCGACCAGGGGGCGCGACTGCCGCATCGTCAACGACACGCCCCAGTTCTTTGCGTCGGCGTTTCTGAACAGCCGCCCGTCCGCCGTGAAAAACGTGGGGCTGCTGATCCCGCGCGCCTTCGCGGAGGCGGCGATCTGCGACAGGATGATGGCGTCCGACTCCTCCATGGCGCGCACGACGGGGCTTGGTCCCTTCGGCTTGAACTTGAACTGCTTCTCGAAGAAGTCGCGGCGGTCAGCCTCGCTCCCCATCATGTCGACCTTGATGTCCAGATCGACGAGTACCTGCTGGCACAGCTGCGCGGTGGTGGCCTTTTGCTGGGCCATGGGGCCCGCCGGGAACGGGTTGCCAACCGTGATCTCCTCTTTCACCTTCGGCACGATGAGCAGCGGCGTCCCCTGCATGCGCAGCTGCATCAGCTCTGCGCGAAGGGCCGTGTCGCCCGCGGCGACGTTGCCTATCGTCGATGAATCAACCCATTTTGGATCGGCCATGCTCTCTCCCCCGCAATCATCCCGGACGGTGCTAGTGACTCCCCGGGATGTTCGTCGGATCGACGGTCGGCGCGATGTCGTCCTTCCATCCGAGTCCCAGCTGGCCTTTCGTGTTGGCGCCGGTGACGAAGCGGAAGCCGCCCTGTCCGTTGTTCTGGATGAAGAACGCGGCGCCGCCCGTCAGGTCAGTCGTGAATGAATAGAGGGTCAGCGTGGGCGTGGCCCGCGCCGCGGTGTCCTCGGTGCCCAGCTGGCCATAGCTGTTCGCGCCCCAGCCGTACACCTCGCCGTTGTTCGACTGCGCCAGGGTCGACACGCGCGCCGTGGCGAGGAACGTGAACCGGCGGGTGGAGATCCTCTGCGGCGTCTTCACCGGGTGCCCCAGGCTGGCGTTGCCCAGTTGGTTGGCGTCGTTGGCGCCGAATCCCCACAGCGTTCCGTCGGACTGCAGGCCGATGGCAAAGTTGTCGCCGGCGCTGATGGCGATCCAGTTGGTGTTGGTCCCGTTGGTTGCTGCCACCGGCGTGGGCGTCGTGGTGCTGTTCACCGTTCCGTCGCCGCGCTGGCCGACCGTGCCATCGCCCCAGGCGTACAGCCGGCCCTGGGTGTCGATGCCGTAGGTGGTGTGGGGCGCCGCCGCGATCACCGACCAGACGGTGTTGGCGGCCACCTGGACGGGCGTGGTGACGGGCTTGCTCTTGTCGGCGATGGCCAGCTGGCCGTCGGCGTTGTCGCCCCACGCCCACAGCTTGCCGTCGGGGGTGATGCCGAACGTCTGCGCATAGTGGCTGACGACGTGGCGAAACAGCGTCCCGTTCTTGGGCGATACCGGCGCCAGCGCCACGCTGCTGGCGAGCCCGCCCGTCCCCAGCTGCCCGACGCTGTTGCCGCCCCAGGTCCACAGCGTACCGTCCGAGGTGATCCCAGCGCCGTGTGTCTCGGCGGCGCTGACCTCGACCCAGACCTTGCCGCTCGCGGGGACGTACTGGACGGTCAGGTTGGACGGCAGCTCTTGCTGGTGTCCCTTCAGCAGCTGGCCCGCCAGGTTCGCGCCCCAGGACTGCAGCTGACCGTTGCTGGCGATGGCCATCGCGAACTCGGTGCCGGCCGACAGCAGGCCGGGCTTGGCGAAGAAGGCCACGTCGCTCCCGCTGGCCGCCACCGGTGTTCGAAAGCTCGCCTGATCGGACGCGCCGGCGCCTATCCCGCACATCGATCCCAGACCGAGCGTGTTCAGCTCGCCGCTGGCGCGGACCATCACCGAATAAGACTTGCCGGCGAAGATGTACTGGCCATCGACAATGGTGGGGCTGAGCGTGACGGGCGTGCGCGGTCCCAGGAGGTCGCCGTGGGCCAGCTCCTTGTTGGTGTTGTCGCCCCAGCCCCACATGGTGCCGTCGGCCTTCACCCCCAGGGTGTGGCGATCGCCGGCAGAAACGAAGCGCCAGAAGTTGGACGAGATGCGCGTCTCGGTGGCGACGTTGGCGCCGGTCGTTCCGGCCTGCAGCTTGTCGTTCATGCCCCACGACCACAGGGTGCCGTCCTGCCGAATGGCGACCACGTGGCCGGTGCCGGCCGCCACCTGCAGGTAGTGGCCGGTGCCCAGCTGGAACAGCGCTTCCTTCTTGCCGCCGATGGCGCCGGTGTCCATCTGGCCGTTGGCGTTGGTGCCGCAGCCCCACAGCGTGCCGTCGGCGCGGATGCCGACCGTGAAGCTCTTGCCGGCCGCCACCTGCAGCCAGTCGGCCTTCGTCCCCAGCTGGACCGGCGTCTTCTCGAAGGTGGTCGACGTCCGGCACAGCTGGCCCGAACCGTTCGTTCCCCAGCCCCACAGCGTGCCGTCGAACTTGATGCCCACCGCGTGGTCGGTACCGGCCGCCACAGAGCGCCAGCCGCCGCTCTGATCGATGCGGTTGGGAGAGACGTACTGGGTCTTGTTCGTCGACGTGGCGCCGTTGCCCAGCTGGCCCAGGTCGTTGCGCCCCCAGCTGTACAGGGTGCCTCCGGCGTCCACGGCCAGCGAGAAGTCCTGGCCGGCCGCCACCTGCAGCACGTTGCCCACCGCCGCCTGCACCAGCATTCGCTCGTCGCTGTTGCTGAAGTCGCCCAGCTGGCCCCAGAGGTTGCTACCCCAGGCCCAGACCTGGCCGCTCGGGCTCACGAACAGGGCATGGGTGGGCCCGGCGGCGACGATCGCGCTGTTCATCGACAGGCGGGTGGCGGTGGTGGCGCGCGCGGCACCGCCTGTCAGCAGGCCCGCGCTGAGGGCCGTCGCGATCAAAGCTGTCTTGAGGGTCTTCATCTCTGGTGTCCTCTTGTGTCCTGGTGGGCCGCCGGCCGCGCCGACGGGCGGCCCCCTCACGGGAGCGCCTATAAGGAACACCCCAGCGGCGAATCTCGGCAGCGTCGGCCCCCCTCTTCCGCCAGATCCGCCCGCCTTTGACGTGACTGGACCAAGAAAAGCGTCAGTTCCTGCCTTGTCATTGGCTCTCGGCCGTCCTGAGTGAAGTGATGCGATCTGTTTTCAAGGCCGCCGTTCTGATCTCCCTCCTTGCGGCTGCCTGCTCGAACAGCCCCGGAACCACAGGATCGACGGGCGGCAGCGGAGGCAGCACGGCCGGTACCGGCGGCTCCAGCGGTTCGGGTGGCGCCGGCGGGAGCACCATCGACGCGCCCGCTGCCGAGACGCCGGTGACCATCGGCAGCGGGGGCGCAGGGAGCGGGGGCGCAGCGCCTGACACCGCAACCGATCGCGGTGGCAGCGGCGGTTCCGACGGGGGCGGCGACGCGGGCGTCCTGACCGGCAAGGCGCGCACCGGGATGAAGAGCGCCGGCTGCGGCAAGGCGCCCATGGGCGCGACGGCGATGTCGTTCACGAACCACAGGATCGCCATCCCCGCCTGCGCGTCTTGCACGATCCCCAACTGCCCGAAGAACTGCATCGCCTCGCCCTTTGCACCGGGCGGGCGGGACGCGCAGATGACCGCCAACGGCGAGACCTTCATCGACCGGGACTTCACCATCCAGGTTCCCGCGGGCTATGACCCGAACCATCCCTACCCGGTTTTCTACGGCGGCAACGGGTGTGGGCATGAACCGCCCCTCACGGGCGTTGGATTCGCCGTCCCCGGCGAGGACGGCGCCATCAAGATCGGCATGCAGATGGTGAGCCTGGCCTCGAACGCGCTGTGTTTCGCCGACGGCGGCATCCGCTGCACGCCCGACATCAAGAACGTCGCCGATTGCGTGAATGGCCCGGAGGTCCCCTACTTGATCGCCGTCCAGAACTGGGTCGAAGCCAACTTCTGCGTCGATCTCGGCGCCGAATTCGCCGGCGGCAGCAGCAGCGGCGCCTGGGAGTCGCTGCTGTTCACCTGCGCGTCCGCCAGCACGATGCGCGGCGTGTACACCCTGGCGGGCGGACTGCGCGAGCACCGCTGGCCGTGCGACGGCCCCACCGCCGCCTTCATGGTGGCGTCGGACAAGGACACCGGCAACCCGGTGGGTCCGCTCCCGAACCTGTACGTCATCGAAGACACCTACGGCTCGGCGCCGGCGCGGGACGAACTGCTGACCAGGAACGGCTGCGTCGGAAAGGCCACCGCGCCTTACGATCCGAAGTATCCGTTCTGCGTGAAGTACACCGGCTGCCCGCCGGCCTATCCCGTCGTCTGGTGCGAGTTCCCCGGCGGCAACCACGCCGACCCGAACTACAACGGCGTCAACTACGCCAACGCCATCGTTCCGTTCCTGCTGGGCCTGCCGCCGCCCTGAGGATCGGGGCGGGATGGCGTTGCCGGCGGCGCGGTGGCTACGCCTCGATCGCCGCGCACCCCTTGTCGACCATCCCGCCGCCCATCCCGAACGTGGTCAGCGGCACGCCCACGGAGCGCAGCAGCGACAGCAGCACGGTGCTGGTGTTCTCGGCCGCTGATCGATAGTGGACCCCCGGGTACTTGAAGAAGCCACCGCCCTTTCCGGCCACCAGGATCGGATAGTCGGTCAGCGAATGGGCGCGCCCTTCCGCGGTGTCGCTGCTGCAAAGCACCGCGCTGCTGTCCAGCAGGTTGCCGGCGCCCTCGGGCGTGTCCTTCAGCGCCTT
>DATLVT010000248.1:0-2252 GCA_035577105.1 Polyangia bacterium | reverse complement strand
GCGGAACATCTTGTCGATATCCTCGGCTGGGAAGACCGTGTTGCCGTTCACCTTCAGCGGACCCAGCGGGTAGGACGACCCACGGCTGACGTTGATGGTGACGTCGGTGGCCCCCGGATGATCGGCCACCGCGCGCAGCGTGATGCGGGCGTCGGCGTCGAAATAGCCCTCGCCGCGCAGGTACTCGACGACCCGGCCGCGCTCGCGTTCCAGCGCGGTGTCGCGGTCGGGGCCGGGCAGGGGGAGGGGCCGCCCCGGGCGGAAGGTGATGCGGCGCTGGATCTCGTCCTGGCGCAGGGTTCCGTTGCCGCGCACGAAGATATAGCGGACCCGGTGGTAGGCCCGCAGGAAGATCTGCAACCGCAGGCCGGCCGCGGCGGGACGGGCCTGGACGGCGGCGTCGTACCCGATGGCGTCCACCGCCCGGCGAAGCTGGGGCACGGTGCCCACCGGTTCGCCTGCCCGGTCGGCGGGGCCGGCGGGAACGAACGGCGTGCCGTCGGGAAACATCGACGTCAGCAGGGCCACGACCTTGGGCGCCTCGCCGTCGCGCGCGCCGCGCACGTCGAAACCGGTGATCGGTCGACCGCCAAACGCCGCCGGGATGGGCGGCATGGTCTCGGTCGGCTCGACCGCCGTGACGTCCGGCTCCTGGGCGCGCGCCACCGCGCCCGGCAGCAGGAGCACGCGGCCAGCGACGGCGAGCGTGCCTAGAGCGAGGGCGAAAATGAGGTGGGCGGGTCGGGGCAGCAAGGGCAGCGCGATATCATCACCGTCTTATCGGGAAATCCCAGCGCAATTCGAAGCTGCCGTTCGGGGGCAGCGATTCGGACACCCCCTGCTGAGACGACAAGGTGATCCATTCCAGCGTCCCGGCCACGCTGAGGTAGTCGACGATCCAGAAATTCAACTGCGCGCTCTTGCGGCTTTGCCCCTGAAAACCGAACAAGGTGTCGGCCTGAAAGTTCACCTTGCGACTGATCCGCTTGCGGACCCGTCCCTCGAACCCGTCGGGGCCCACCGTCAGGCGCAGGTTCAGCCCGGTCAGGCGCTGGAAGGTGTCGTCGATGTACGGCTCCATCAGGTTGGCGATGGTATCGCGGGTCAGCTGGCCGGCCACGTCCGCCCCCGTGCTGATGTTGGCGCCCACCGTCGGGTTCTGGGTGCTGACCCGCTGCGATTCGGTTGACGTGCGGCCGGTCAGCAGCAACAGCGCCGTCTGGTTGCGGTCCAGCCCATCGTCGGTGGTGAGATCGATCTGCGCCTCGCGCAGCGGCCCGTGGATGTGCATGCGAACGTTGTGCTCGTTGCCGTTGGCGTCGGTGACCGGGTTCTGCGCCTCGATGTTCAGGTCGGGCGTGTCGCCGTACGAGATCGACTTGGTCTCGACGAAGGTGATGTAGCTGGCGTTCGGCACCAGCTCGAATTCGCCGCGCATGCCGGGAAAGGAGAACCGCCCGTCGGTGGGGCGAACGGTACCGGCCAGGCCGGGCTCGGCCAGGGTGCCGCCGATGTGCAGCGCCACGTCGATGTGGATCTCCGGCGCGATGTTGTTCTGCACCACGAACCCTTCGCCGATGGTGCGCACGCTGAGATCCAGGTTCAGCCCCTCCAGCAGCGGCTTGCCTTCATAGAAGGGCCGCACCGCGCTCTCGTTGACGCGCGGGCTTATGACCAGGCTTTGCACCTTGAAGTCCTGCAGGTAGCGGCCGGACACCAGCCGCACCTCGCCGACCATCGTGAAGCCGTCGTTGACGTTGCCGCGCATATCCAGATCAAAAGCCAGGTCGTCGATCTCGGCGGTGTCGGGTATGCGATAGGTCAGCTGCTCGCCGTGCAGGGGCAGATCGACGTCGCCCGGCTGAAAAGGAACCAGGTTGGTGAAGTTGATCCGCCCGGCGCGCACACCGGAGGCGCCGATAATCAGCAGCCCCTGGTCGTCCAGTCGCACCCGCACGTCGTGCAGCACGGCGCCCGCGTTGTTCAGCTCGACGACGCCGCTTTGCACCTCGACCTCGGTTCCGGTGTCGCGCAGGCGGAACGTGATGTTCCCCAGCGCCAGCCGGCCGAACACCTGCGGCTTGCTCAGGGTGCCGCGCATCTGGCCCTTGATGTGGGCCTTCCCGTGCGAGTCCGTCACCACGTCGGGCGCCGCGAAGGACAGCAGGCGGGCGTTGATGTCCCCGTCCAGATCGACGGCGATGTCCTTGGGCTGGAACGACGGACCCAGCGTAGCGTTGCCGGAAAGGTGC
>DATLVT010000247.1:0-5676 GCA_035577105.1 Polyangia bacterium | reverse complement strand
GCGCCCCCGGTGCTGGTGCCCCCGGCGCCGCCGGTGCTCCCGATGCCTCCCGACCCGCCTTCGTCGCCGCCTGAACCGCCGCTGTTTCCAGACAGTCCCCCTGAACCTGACTGGTCAGCAGCGTCGACGCCCGACATGAGCCCATAGCCCTGTCCGGCATTGAATGGCTCGGCCGATCGACAATCCGCGGTCATGGCGATGGCGACAGCAGACAGGAGCAGCCAATGGCTTCTCGTGACCGGCATGGAGCTTTTGGTCGGCACAGTCGCCACGATGGGGAAGGACTCCAACCACGACAATCGGCAGGTCGAGGCGCCGAGTTGAGATTGCCGAACAGCGGTCCTGTCGGCGCGGCGATTGGTCCAGCCGCTTTCGGCGCTGATCAGCCTGCGCGGCCGACGTCGATCATCCCGGCCATGCGCTGCGCCATCACCCGCCCCAGCCCGAACAGCAACTGGGCGGCCAGCTCCGGATCCTCCTTGGTCAGCTCCGTCAGGAACTTTCGCCGTAACATCAGCACCCGTCCCGGGGTCAGCGACCGAATCGTGGCGGTGCGGCGGCCAGTCGGCAAGAACAACGCCAGCTCGCCGAAGACATCCCCCTTGGTCAGGACGGCCAGACGGCGGCCCGCGCTGGAAACCTCGAAGTCTCCATCGAAGATGACGAAGACCTCTTGCTCCACCAGATCCGCCCGGGTGACGACCTGACCAGGCGGAACGTCCAGGGTGTAACCCTTGGCCAGCAGCTTTTTCATTGCCGCCGGCGGCAGACCGTCCAGGAAGGCGGCGCGCCCTTCGGTCTTGATGTCGCTCTCGATCTGCGTCCAGGCGGCCTCGGCGTCGGACTCTGGTCGCGCTGATTCGATCACGGCATAGATGGGACGCAGATCGATGGGCAGCGCCACCTGACCGCCAAAATATTCGCGCGCCAGGGACAGCACCGGCGCGCCCACCTCGCGGTACGTGCGCATGTCTGGCGTCACGTTGACAAGTGGCACGCGCAGTCCGTCGTCGCCAGCGATGAGATCTCCTGGGTACGGTCTGTACCCCAGGCGCCGATAGCCCGGCACCAGCCCGGGCGCGCAATAGGCGAAGACCAGCAGCGCCATTTTTTCAGCGGTGTGTCGATAAGCAGCCCTGGCCAGCGCCGGCAAGATCAGCTTGCCGCGCAGGCGGCGTTCGACCATCAGTCGGGACGCCTCACCCGTGGCGCACGCGTCGATGCCGGGAAACAGATGCATGGAAAAGCGGGCCGCTACTTCGGGCGGGACCTGGCCTGGCTGCCAGGTCTCCACACGCAGCGTCCCCACGATCTCGTCGGGCGAGCCGCAATAGAACAGCACCGTTCCCGGGGCCTCGTCCTCCGGATCGCGGATCCAGCGCCGCTGGTGATCGGCGCCGGCGATGCGCTTGCCCAGCTCCTCGACGTAGACGTGATAACGAAATCGATAGATGGCCTCGCGCGCCTCCGCGCTCCTGGCCTCCTGCACCGGCGCCAGCCGCCCCAGCCAGTCAGCAAACATCGCGGTTATCGGGTTCCGACAGCGACGAAGACGCCGACCACGCCGAAGGCCTCCGCCTGGGTTGCCATTTCGATCGCTTCTGACGCCAGCGCCGCGGCCTGCGGGGTACCGATCTGAATCGCCTTGAACCGCATCGTGATGTCCAGAAAAGGGCTCAGTCCCAGCTCCAGAGACGAGACGGAGATGACCTGCAGGTCGATCTTCGCAAAGCCGGCCTTGCGCATCAGCGCCGGCAGCTTTCGGCCAATGAAGCGATCGCCTCCATTCTTCACCTGCGCGTCCAGCGCCAGTCGCGTGACCTGGTCGAACGCCTGGTTCGACGGTTCCAGGGTCAGCCAGTCGTCGTCGACGTCCAGCACACAGAGCCGGCCGCCCCGGCGGAGCAGGCGGTGCGCTTCGATCAAGGCATCCAGCGGCGCCGCCAGGTGCTGATAGACCAATCGACTGTAAATGAAATCGAACGTCCCCTCGGGCAGGCCGGTGCGGTAGGCGTCGCCGCGGACGAACCGCAGGTTGGGATGTTGGGGCGCGACCACTGAATCGGCCACGCGCAAGAGATCGACGCTGGCATCAAGCCCGACGGTGCGGCCGGGCGCCACCAGATCGGCGATGGCACCGGTGACGAACCCTGGACCGCAGCCAATCTCCAGCGCGGCATCGTTCGGTCCCAGGCCCAGGCTGGTCAGCAGCGCCATCTCGCGATGGAGAAGGACCGTGGCCTGGCGGCGCAAGCGGGCCAGCTCTGCCCCGCGGTCCCCATCCGAAAATCGGTCGAAGTCGTAAGAGCGTGTGCCTTCCACGGGCAGAAACCATCGGCGGAGTAAGGGCGGACTGTAGCCGGGGTGCGCACCAGGATCCGGCAAAGCCCAACGATGGTGATCCTCCGGGCAGCTTCTGATCCGCGCCGGTAATCAGGGACGCTCGCTTTTCATCTGGTTCGTTACACCGGCGTAACGCCTGGTCTCGGCGTCTCGCGGCCTTCCGAACGGTACGCCGTTTGAAGAGTCACCAGGGGGAACGAGGAATTATCACGAGGGAATGGCCATGAAGATGCTGATGAGAACGATGCTGGCCGCTGCGATCCTGGTGCCCGGTCTGGTTTCGGCCCAAGGGCCCGGGAACGCCCCCGGCGTACCAGGAACCCCGCCAGGCGCACCCGGGTCGCCCCCCAGTGTGCCGGTGCCGCCGCCGGCGGCTCCGGGGACTCCGCCAGGCGCGCCCGGCACGCCTGGTTCCGGGTCACCAGGCGCGCCCGGCAGCGCGGGAGCGCCAGGAACCGGCGCTGGCGGAACGACGGGCGCCGGCGGTGTGGGCGGAGCGGGAGGTATGGGCGGCGCGGGCGGTAGCGGCTTCTGATCGTTTGTTTAACGCCGGTTGGGCGCTGCCAGGCTTCCGAAATGGCGTCTGGCGGAGCAAAGTCTCTCCATGCGCTCTGCGAAAGACTGGTTGAAGGCCGAACCGGGTGCCCTCTGGGTGCCCAGACCCACGCGCCGGACAATCCTGTCGGGTGCGGTCGGCGGCGCGGCCCTCCTGCTTGGCTGCGGCAAAGAAAACGGTGTCGCCGGCGGGAGCGGCGGCAATGGTGGCGATGGCAGCGGAGGCGCCAGCGCCGGAGGCTCGGGTGGAATCAACACCACGCGCTCCGACGGTTCGGTGGCTTTCGACGCCAGCGCCGCTCCACCCGACCTGGCGTGCACCACGCGCGACCAACAGATTGTCGGGCCCTATCCAGCCGCTGGCGTGCAGCTTGATCGCTCGGACATTCGTTCTGATCCGGCCAACGGTAACCTTGT
This sequence comes from Polyangia bacterium, assembly GCA_035577105.1. Taxonomy (GTDB): domain Bacteria; phylum Myxococcota_A; class Polyangia; order Fen-1088; family Fen-1088; genus DATKEU01. The sequence goes on along the minus strand of DATLVT010000247.1, from coordinate 2,361 downwards.
GAAGCCGGGGGTTCCGCTGCGCGTGGTGATCCGGGTGGGCAGCAAGACCGGCGCAGACTGTCTGCCGATGAAAGGCGCGGTGGTGAATGCCTGGCAGTGCGACGCCGCCGGGCAGTACGCGTCCTACGCCAGCCTGGGCACGGCGAACAATCAGTTCCTGCGCGGCTACCAGGTGACCGATGGTTCGGGTGTGGTGGAGTTTCAGACCATCTACCCGGGCAGCTATGCGGGCCGAGCGGTGCACTTTCACTTTTCAGTCCGTATGAGCCCTTCGATCGCCTTCCCGGACGGCGCCTTTGTCGGGCAGCTCTACTTTCCCGACGCGATCACCGACCAGGTCCTGATGCAGGCTCCGTATTCCAGCGCGAACCGGGTTCTGAACGCACAGGACGCCTTCTACAAGGACGACATGCTGGGCGCCGTTTCCCCGGTGGGCGACGGCTGGCTGGCGCAGCTTGAACTGGGCGTCTGATTACCCGGCCACCGAGAGCGGCGTCGACATCAGCGACGCTGACGTTGGATCGCAGACCACGCGGTTTCTTCCGTTGCTCTTCGCCTGGTACATGGCGCGGTCGGCGCGGTCGACGATCTGTTCGACGGTTTCGCCAACGGTGTAGTTGGCGACGCCGAAGCTGGCGGTCACCGGAATGATGTCGCCGTCGCCGTTCCTGATGTTGGCGTGCTCGATCAGCTCCCGGACGCGCTCGGCCAGTTGCTCGGCGCCGGCCAGTGACGTCGACGGCAAGACCAGGACGAACTCTTCGCCGCCCCAGCGGGCCACGATGTCGCAATTGCGCACGGCAGCCTTCAACAACTTGCCCACGGCGGACAGGACCATGTCGCCCGCCGCGTGCCCGCGCTTGTCGTTGATCTGCTTGAAGTGATCGACATCGAGCAGGATGACAGACAGCTTTTCTCCGTAGCGCCTGGCCCGGGCCACTTCACGGCCGGTCAGGTCCAGGAACGCGCGGCGGTTCAGCAGACCGGTCAGGGCGTCGGTGGTCGCCATCCAGCGCGACTCCTCGACCAGCGTGGCCATTCGCAGGGCCCCGCCCAGCTCGCGCGCAATCGTCGTCACCAGGACGTGGTCATTCTTGTGCTCGGGGGCGCGTGGCGCCAGGGCGAAGGCGCCGATGGCCTGCTCGCCAAAGCGCACCGGCTCCTGCAGCGTCGGCGGCCCTTCCGGATCGCTGGCGGCGTCATCATCTTCGATCACGATGATCGGTGTTTCTTCCGCCAGTCCCAGCGCCTGGCGCGCCTCGTTGATCGACGCCCCGCGGGTGGCTGCGTTGGCGTGCACGGCCAGGCGCACGGGATCGCGCCGCAGCAGCGCGATCCAGCGATAGGTCGTGACCTGTGAAACGAACTGCGAGAGCAGATCCGCCAGCCGATCGAAGGACTCGCTGGTGCCCAGGCGCCGCACCTCCGCGGCGATCACCGAGTCGAAGAGGGCGGCATCCAGGTGCGTGGCGATGCGTTCGCGCACATCGAGACCCTGCGTCGACGCCACCACGAAGAAGTCACTGTCACCGTCGGTGTCATGGGCTGCGATCGCCTTGCGCAGGGCCCGCACCAGCTCGCCCATCCGTCCCTTTTGCACGTAGGCAACAGCGCCCGCTTGCTCGGCCCAGAAGTGGTTACGGCGACCCTCCGTGCCGCGCAAGATCACCGGCACGTGGCTGGTGCCGAGCTCTGATCCCAGCAGGCGGCACAGCTGCACGCCCGAAATGCTGGGCATCGAAAGATCGGCCACCACCGCGGCCGGCGGCTCCTCCAGCGCCATCACCGCGCCCTGGGCGCCGTCGCCGCACTCGACCACGCCGAACCCTTGCAGGCGCAACCGTTCGGCCAGCACGGTGCGACCCGCCTCGTTCGGATCGATCAGAAGGATGCGTGGCGAGGCAGACACCTAGACGATAACGGCCGTATCGCGACGAAACTGAAAAGGAAGCGGGGAAGGCGCCGCTGCCATCGGTATAAGAATCTGTAATCAAATAACTTTCCATCGGTGGATATTCTCCACGCTCGGGATGGTCGATCGCCACGGGGGTTAAGTTCTGCGACTGGTGTCCATCGGAGCCTAAGGATATGGTTTCGCAACCAAATCATGACCTTCACGGCACGGCTGCTGGGGACGACATCGTTTCTAGACGATCGGTTGCGGAGGGCAGCGCCCGAAGGTGACGCGTGAAGCGAAAATCCGCCCGCCCGGCAGGGAAGGGAGGGTCGCGCCCGCGCCGGCGGACCAAGCCAGACCAATCGCCCAGACCGGGTCAGGCATCGACGTCGATCCATCCCGTGGCGCTGTCCTTGGGACAGGGATGGAACGCGGCGCTTTCCCCGGCGCCAAGTGGTGCTTTG
>DATLVT010000246.1:0-10635 GCA_035577105.1 Polyangia bacterium | reverse complement strand
ACCCCCGGCCAATACCACCACGAAAACCATGAGACGGAGATTCACGACTCATGGGGCGAATGTTACGCCATTCGCGGCGGGCGGGTGATCCCCAGCTTGCGCATGCGACCCTGCAACGTCGTTCGACTGAGCCCCAGGCGTGCGGCGGCGCCCCCGGGACCGGCCACGACCCAGGCCGTCTGCTCCAGCGCGCCCAGGATGAAGGCCCGCTCGGCTTCGGCCAGGGTTTGCTGCGTTTGGTCGCGATTGCCAGCGGCGCGCGCCGGCACGGTGCCGTTCGTCGCTCCGTTCGTCGCTCCATTCGTCGTTCCGTTCGTCGCGCCACTGAACGCCACCCTGCTGCGGTGAACGTCCGGTTCCAGCGCGCCCGCTGGCAGGACCAGCTCCGGCCCCGGCGACAGAATCACCGACCGCTCGACGATGTTCTCCAGCTCGCGCACGTTGCCGGGCCAGTCATAGCGAGACAGGGCGTCCAGCGTCTCGGGGCTGACGACGGTGATCGCCTTCCGGAGCTTTCGCGCGCACCTTTCGACGAAAAGGTGCACCAGGCGCGGAATGTCTTCGCGGCGGTCGCGCAGGGGAGGGACCAGGATGGGAAAGACGTTCAGGCGAAAGAACAGGTCACTGCGAAACGATCCGGCGGAGCGCATCTGGGAAAGATCCCGGTTCGTCGCGGCGATCAGGCGGGCGTCGACCTTGACCATCTTGGTGCCGCCGACCCTCTCGAACTCCTGCTCTTGCAGCACCCGCAGCAGCTTGGGCTGGACCTCCAGGGGCAGCTCGCCCACCTCGTCAAGGAACAGCGTCCCCTGATGGGCCAGCTCGAAGCGGCCGGTCTTCAGCGCGCTGGCGCCGGTGAAGGCCCCTTTCTCGTGGCCGAACAGCTCGCTCTCGAGCAGACCGCTGGGGATGGCGGCGCAGTTCAGCTTGATGAACGTGCTGGCGCGACGCTGACTCAGGCGGTGGATGGCGTGGGCGACCAGCTCCTTCCCGGTGCCGGTCTCGCCGTGAATCAGAACGGTCGTGTCCGTGCGCGCGACGGACTCGATCAGCGCCAGCAGGTGTCGCAGGGCCGGGCTCTCGCCGACGATCTCCCCGAAGGGCGCGCTGATCTCGCTGTTCAGATAGCGATTCTCCGAGTCCAGCCGCTCCTTGAGCTGCTTGATCTCGCGGTAGGAGATCGCATTTTCGACCGCCGGCGCGATGACGTCAGCCAGCTGGCTGATCAGCTGGATCGCCTCGCTGTCGAACGCGCCGTCGCGGGCACAGGCGGCCGCCAGGGTGCCGATGGTTCGCCCGCGGCAGATGAGGGGAACGATGCAGCTCGAAAAGTGCGGCGGCATCAGCGGCATGATGTGGGCCGTCCAGGCAGGTGCCGAGGTGGCGGCGTACTCGGCCAGGGTGTTGGTGACGCAGGGCCGACCGGTCGTCAACGCGCGTCCCAGCTGGGTTCCCTCGATGGGGACCACGCGACCGCCCCGGTAATCTCTGTGGCTTGGCTCCAGGGGGCCGGGGGCCAGGAACAGATGGTGGACCCGCAGGGCTTTTCCGTCAGGTTCGCGGAGACAGACGCTGGTGTGGTCCCATTTCCAGCGGCTGCGTTGCAGACAGATCCCCACGCGATCGATGAGGGCAGACACCTCCAGGGAAGCGGCTGCCCGGCTGACCTCCAGCAGCAGCTCCAGCCGGTCCTTCGCATACAAGAGATCGGCGCCGGATAGCTGCGCCGGCTGGCTGGCGTGTTGGGGGAACATCGCGCCGGCATCATACTCCCGCCGCCGAGCGGTTAGCGACGCCGGTTGACCGCCGCGTCGCTACGGATACGCCAGCGCCTGGCGATCCCAGCCGGCCAGAGTGGCCCCCGCCTCGTACGTGCTCTGCGCGAACTCCAGGATCACCGCCGCCGGGTCCGCCGCCCGCCGGACCTCGTCGTAGGGCAGGAAGAACTCCTTCATCTGCGCGCTGTAGAACGCCGCCGCCGGAAGGACGCGCTGCTGGGCAAAGCCAGCCGGTTCGGGGACCGTGTACGAATAGAACATCGCCTCGCTGCCGCCGGTCCAGGGATCGCCGGGCCAGAATCCCAGCGAACTCACTTCCTCGTCGTAGGCGTCTCGATCGACCGGCGCCTGGCGCAGCGGCGCGCGCCGGCCGTTAAAGCGCGTCACGGCCAGGTCGAAGGCGCCCCAGAACAGATGCACGGGGCTGCATTTGCCGCGAAATCGGGAGCGGAAGATTTGAAAGACTGGCTCGATGCGCCGGAAGACGTCCCAGGCCAGGTGGGCGGCGGCTGGATCATATGTGGCGTGGTCGCCGTCGTCGGGGAAATGCGTGGTCACCGGGCACTCCTGGGGCGCGGTGTTGATGCGGACGTCCACGTCGATGGCGGCCAGCTCGGCGAACAGGGCGCGGTAGAAATCGCAGACGCGCATGGGAGTTCCGGCCAGCGCCAAGGTTCGTACCTGCCCGTCGCTGTCGCGAATGACCACCAGGTGATCGATGAAATCAAAATCGATGGACAGCGTGCGATCACCGTGAGGCATGGGCGACGTGGTCAGGCCCCGGGTGGTCAGGTACAGCGGGACGTTCCACCACTGGTTCATCTTCGGCGCCAGGGCCAGGCGAATCTTGCCGACAACCTGCGCGTACAGGACGACCGTCGCGTAGGTGTCGCGCCAGGCGCTCAGCTTGAGTTCAGGCCAGGGAGTCATCGGCGCGATTCTCTCACGTCACCGCGCGCGCAGGACACCGGCGGCGACCAGCGTTCCCAGGAAGGCGCGCACGTCATCAAAGCGCAGCTTGCGATCCCAGGCCAGGGCCTGCTCGGCGCGGAACTCCTGGTGATTGCCCAGCTCGGTCAGGAAGGCGCGCGCGGACGCAGGCAGGCTCCATTCACCGTCGCGGTAGAAGTAACAGCGCTCCTCCTGGTCAGGGCCGTCGGGGGCCACCATGAAACGAAAGGGCTGACCGTCGTCGGCGCGCGTGAAGACCGTCGACCGGCGGATCTCGATGTCCTTGGCGGCGGCGGCCGCGATGTCGTTGGGGCCTTGTCCGTGTCCGGCCGTCACGTCGCGCATCCAGTGTCGCTGCAGATAGCGCGGATCCAGGCTCGCCAGCGCCGCGCGCAGCTCGGCCAGGCGTTTGTCGATGACCTGGGCCACGGAGGCGTCGACGGCGTCGATGCTGCCAGCGCCTTGCGGTCCACTCGGCGGGGCCAGCAGATCGCGCCGCCACTCCGGTCGGTCGGCCAGCAGATCGCCGATGGCGTTCAGGAACAGATCGGTCACCGTGGCGCGCTTTGGGCTGATGCTGACCGCGATCGAATGGCCGACGGCGCGGGCCACGTGCCAGGTCCCCGGCGGCAGGTACAGACAGTGACCGGGTTCCAGCAGCGCCGAATCGAACGTGGCGGCGTCCGGGGGCGGCACCGGCGTCCCGTCGTCGTTGCAGGCCGGGTGTCGGTTCTCGCCGTCGGTCCAGTAAGGCTGGCCGTCGGCGCGCAGAAAAAGGCCCTGGGTCGGTGACGCCACCACCGGCGTGCGCGAGAATCGCCACAGCTTCTTGCCGGAGATCTGCAGGACGAAGACGTGGTGACCGTCGGCGTGGACCATGAAACCCTTGCCGTCGTTCGACGCGTACAGCTTGGCGAAGGCGGCCCCGCCCCCCAGCTGCAGGTCGCGGCGAAAATCCCGGAGAAAAGGGGCCAAGCTGGGCGCGTTGGAGACGTCGGCGCAGATGGTGAACCCGGCCATGAACAGGACGCCGGCCTGGTGGGGCAGCGCCGGCGTCTCGACCTGGACGCCGGCCGCGTTGGTGGTGACCGCCTTCAGGTCGCTGACGCCCTCGAACTCGGCCCACATCCGCGCGTCATAGATCTTCGCGAACTTGTCGGGCGTTCCCGGGATGTGCAGCGCCTGCTGGTCCCAGTGGTCACGAAAAAAATCGACCGGCGCGATGGGGTCGAGCAAGAAGTCCAGCTCGGACACCGGGGCATTCTACTGGCCCTGCCGCCCCGGAGATAAGCGAAAATCACGCGACTTTCTGAACTTTCTGGGCAAACGCTGCACCACTTTCTCGCGCTCCGGCAACTTACAGGAGATGAAGACGCTCAATCGACTGCAGGGGCTCGCGCTGGCGGTGGGGGTGGCGCTGGGCGGCCAGCTGGTCGCCGCAAAGGCGCAGGCCGTCACCAAGGTGGGGTGCGTCGGTGCCAGCACGACGTCGGGCGACGGTTCAACGGCAGGGCACCATTTTCCCGACGAGCTGGGGCGCGCCCTGGGCGCGGCCTTTCAGGTCAAGAACTTCGGGGTCAGCGGCACGACCGTCTTGCGCAAGGGGGACGATCCCTACTGGCCTCACCTGCCCGCGGCGGTGGCCTACCAGCCCGACATCGCTGTCTTCTGGTTCGGGGGCAACGATGCCAAGCCGCAGAACTGGACCACGCACAAGGACGAATTCATCGGCGACTATGAAGACATGCTGCACATGTTCCAGGCGTTGCCCACGCACCCGCGCCTGTTCGTCTTCAAATCAATGGTCATTCACGACGTGGAAGGGATTCCCAGGACCGTGCTGGAGATGGAAGTCCTCCCCAAGATCGAGCAGATCGCCGCCGACACCCATTCGATCGTCATCAACTACCACGACGCTTTCATCACCCACCCCGAGTATTTTCCCGACGGTGTCCACCCCAACAACGCCGGTACAGTCGCCATCGGCAAGTTCGTGGCGGACATCATCATTGCGGCGTTGAGCGCCGCGCCCGACGCCGGCGCCAGCGACGGCGCGGTGGCGACCGACGCATCGGACGCCGCGGGCCTGCCCGGCGCCGACGGGGGCTCCGACGGTTCGTCCCTGGAGGCTCCGGCGCCGGCCAGCGGATCGGGCGGCGCCGGGACGGGCGGCTCCGGCGGCGGCGCCTCTGGCACCGGCGGCGCCCCTTCTTCGGGAAACAGCGGGACGGGCGGCACTTCCGGAGCCACCGCCGCTTCCAGCGGCAGCAGCGGGTGCGCGCTGGCGGCCGGCTCTGCCCTGCCGCCCGCCTGCTGGCTGCTGGCTCTGTCGATGATCTTCGTGGCCGCAGCCAGGCGGCGTCAGCGCTCGCTCACGGCGCCGGGGCAACGGCCGACGCGACCAGCTCGACGCGCAGGCCGTTGGGACAGCCGATGTCCAGAATCTCGAATTCCAGCGTGTTCATCCCGGCGACGAAGCCGCTGTCGATGGTGAAGGGCGTCAGCGGTGAATACCCCGGAGCGGTGATGCCCAGGTCGGTGCCATTGAGTCGCACGGCGGTGCCCGAGTTGTCCGCTGCCCACATGCCGCTGATCTTCAACGTCGTCGGATCGAACCCGGTGAGGTCGAAGGTGGTGCGATAGATATAGGTTCCGGAAGCGTTGCACGGGGTGGCGCCCGGGTACTGTTGATTGGCGGAGGGCGCGATCCATTTCGAGGTGTCGCTGTTGGCAAACCAATAACCATCGGCGATCGGATTGGCGACGATGGCGTCGGGCCCGGTGAAGGTCGTGTCGGCACTCTGGATCAATTTATAGTGCGGGTCGACGCTGCCGCCCGGCAGCGGCGCGCCGTCCGCGCCCACGCCGGTATTGAAGAGGCGAAACGTCGTCACGGCATCGGCGGTGCCTGTGTCCGCACTGTCAGCAGGCCCCATCTCGGTCGGCGCCATCTCGACGGGCAGACTGTCGCTGGCGTCGCTGGTCTCGGGCGCCACCTCGGTGACCGCGTCGCCCGCCGCGTCGGGCCGTGCCGCTGTCGCCCCACCTTTGCAGCCGCTGATCGCGATCGACAGGACCAGCGCCACACCCCGCAGATTCAATGAAGACATTGTCGCCGACAGTACGGCCGATCAATGTGTCGCGCAAATGCTTCGCCGGCGCCCGGTCAGATCGCGGTCTCGTCTCCCGAGATGCGCGGCTGCAGGGGGGCGCGCACCGCGCGGGGCTTGCGTTCCATCCCGGCGGTGAGGAGATCCAGCAGGGGCGTGGTCGCCATGGTGGTGACAATCGCCATGATCACCAGCATGGCGAACAGGGTGGGGGAGATGACCCGCAGATCGAGGCCGATGTTCAGGACGATCAGCTCCATCAGGCCGCGCGTGTTCATCAGGACGCCCAGCGCCGCCGAATCGCGCCAGGCCATGCCCGTCAGGCGCGCCGCCACAAAGCTGCCGCCGAACTTGCCCACGCACGCAGTGATGATGATCAGCAGGCACAGCAGCCATTCGGTCGCGCTGCTCAGCAGGCCGACCTGCGTGCGCATGCCGGTGTAGGCGAAGAAGGCCGGCAGGAACAGCACCACCACGAAGTCCTCCAGGCGATGCAGCAGCTCCTTGGCGATCTTGGACTCTGAAGGAATGATCGCGCCCAGCGCGAACGCGCCAAAGACGGCGTGGATACCGATGTACTCGGTGGCCAGTGACGAGAAGAGCAACCCCACCAGCACGGCGGTCAGCACCGTCTTGTTCACGTCACCGGTGCGCTCGTGCGTGCGGACCAACCGCAACAGCAGCGGCCGCACCCCCAGCACCATCAGGGCGATGAAGCCGCCGGTCAGGCCGACGGTCAGCAGGCCGCCGGCGGCGCGCGCCTTCACCACGCTGACCACGAAGGCCAGCAGGCACCACGCGGTCACGTCGTCCACCGCCGCGCAGGCCAGGGCGGTCACCCCCAGGCGGGTGGTCTGCACGCCGCGATCGGTGAGGATGCGTGCCAGCACCGGGAAGGCCGTGACCGACATGGCCACCCCGCAAAAGAGGGCGAAGTAGGTGAAGGGAACGTCGCTGCTGGCCACGCGCGGGTACAGCAGCAGGGCCAGCGTGCAGCCGAGCAGAAACGGCACCACGATGCTGGCATGGGAGACCGCCACGGTGGCGTGCGTCCGCTTGCGCAGAAGGTTCGTGTCCAGCTCGAGGCCGACCAGAAACATGTACAGGATGACGCCGACCTGGGCCAGCACCGACAGGAACGGCGCCACGTTCATCGGCAGCAGGTATCCGGACACCTGGGGGGCCACCCGGCCCAGCAATGACGGGCCCAGCAGGATGCCGGCCAGCACCTCGCCGATGACCGCCGGCTGTCTGAACCTGGCGAACAGCGTCCCCAGCAACCGGGCGGTCACGATGACCACCGCCAGCGCCAGCAGCACGTGCAGAAGCGCGTCGAACTTCACCTTGGCGTCGCCGGTGCCAAACAGCTCCGGCCTGGTGGGCGCCGGCGCCGTCAGTCCCCGCCCCAGCGTCCGTAGAGCATAAAAACCGCCAATCGCCGACCCGATGAGCAACACGTAAAGCGCCACCGACCCCCAGGACAGCCGCACCGGCTCGTCCACTTCCCCGTTCCGCATCCGGCGCACATTACCAGCCGTCCCACATCCCCAACGCAAAAACGGCCGTCCCCGAAGGAACGGCCGTTTCCTTTTTCCGTTTCTGGCGCCGCTATTCCCGTCCAGGAGGCCGGGCTCTGCCCGGCCGGCCCACCTTGCGAGAAGCGCGGGGAGAGCCCGCGGGAGGGGGCAGCAGCCCCCTTCCGCGCAGCGAGCGTAGTTAGGTTTGGTTCAGGAAGACGATGATCTTCCGCATCTCCTCGGCGGTGAAGCCGATGTTGAAGCGCTGGTTGTAGAAGTTCATCACGTCCTGCAGGGTCTTGGCCTGGCCGTTGTGGAAGTACGGCGCGCGGTTGCCCAGGGTGCGCAGCTGCGGCACCTTGAACTTGCCGATGTCGGCGAACTTCCCGGTGCGCAGACCCAGGCCCGGGTCGGTGGTCGTGACGGTGGTGGTGGTGCCGGTCTTCTGGAACGTGTAGACCGGGAAGTCCGGCGTGAACAGCGGGTTGCCGGCCACGTTGGAGACGCCGGTGTTGAAGAACCGCGGCAGCGAGTGGTTGCCGACGTCCGGCGTGTTGTGGCAGGTGGTGCAGGTACCCATGACGACGGCCTGGCCCAGAACGTCGTTCAGGCCGGGGACGTTACTCATGGCGAAGGGCTTGGTGTAGAACAGGTTCTCACCGTCGCCGATCTCGCCGCGGTTCTTGGTGATGGTGGCGTCGACCGTCACGCCGTTGACCTTGGGGGCAGGGCCCAGGGTGGCCGACTCCCACGGCTCAAAGACGATGAACGAGACGTTGTTGAATCCGGCCTTGAACGGATCGTTGATGCCCGGGGTGAACGCCGGGAAGTCGACGTTGCCCATCTTGAGCACGTTGGCCAGGGCTCTGCCGCCACCATGGGCGGCTATGCAGGGCCCGGGCTCGTCGGGGCTGGCCGACGTCGTGCAACCAAGCACGTTCAACGAACCGACGACGGGGCTGCCGACGTTGCTCTTGATCTGGCCGGCGAACAGGTTCAGCTGGAAGTCGGCGATGGCCGACCGCTGCGAATCGGTGATCGGCGTCGCCCGCTGGGCGTGGCCCTGGGTGGCGTCGTTGGCCTGGTTCTTCAGGGCGTCGCGAATGGCCGGGCGGCCCTCGCTCTCACGGCCGTCCCACATCGCCAGGGTGTTGAAGGCGACGTTCACTGACGGCAGCGGCCGGCGGAACAGGGAGAACTCCTTGGTGCTGGCGAAGCCGTAGGGGTCCTGGATCTTCGTCGACGTGAAGTCCGCGCCGGCCGGCATGCCAATGCCGACCCGGATGTCGCCGTGGTTCAGCAGCATGCTGAACGACTTTTGCTTGGCGGCCAGGCTGGAGGTGTCAGCGAAGACGCCGGTGGGCGCATTGGACCCGTCGTTGGTGCGGAACAGCGGATCGTTGCCCTGGGTATTGCTGAAGATGCTGTTGATGGCGGCCGTGTTGATGCCCAGACCATCGCGCAGCAAGTGGCAGCTATTGCAAGTACGGCCGTTGGCCCCCAGGTTCTGAAAGAATGGGTTGGTACGGTCGATGTTGCCGGTGCTGGAGAACACCTCCAGGGTCCCAAAGTTGTTGGTGTCGTTCTCGGTGGCAAGCTCCGAGTTCTGACCCTCAACCCCTGTCCCTTGGTCGATCTCGCCGCAGGCGCCTAGCGCCAGGGCCGAGGTGGCTACCATTCCGACCAGCAGCCTGTGTTTCGGAAGAATCCCTGAAGTTCGAACGATTTTTTGATTTCTCACGGTGAACCTTTCTGCAACACGGCGGTTGCCAATCGAACTGCCCCCCTCCGCCGCTCCCGATTTTGGTTCGCCACACCTACGCAACATACGTGCCCGCACATTTCGGGACGTATCGACACGAATTTCCGGATACTTGCGCGGAGGGGACACTCCGTGCGGGGCCTCGGCCCCCTTGCATCGGCACAAGGGAATGCGAGATCGGTGTATGCGGAAAGCGTTCTTGCTTACGCTTGGTTGGTTATTGAATTAAGTTCAATGACCAATAAACTTCTGTGACCGACGATGAATTTTTGTGAGGGGTGCGCCCATACGCGCCCGCGCCCGGAACATTACGGGCGCGAAGATCGTCCTGTCAGCGGCCGCGTAGCTGCTTGGCCACTTCGACGACGCGCTCGGGGGTGATCCCCAGCTCTTTCATCACGACGGCGCCTGGGGCCGACATGCCAAAGCGGTTGATCCCGATCGTGGCGCCGTCCAGCCCGACGTAGGGTGCCCAGGTCGACGAGACAGTGGCCTCGATCGCCACGCGCCGGCGGCAGGCCCCGGGTAGCACGGACTCGCGATAGTCGGCGGGCTGGCGATCAAAACGGGCAAAGCAGGGCATGCTGACCACGCGCGTGCCGGGCCCCAGGGTCTCGGCGGCGACCAGCGCGTGCTGCAGCTCGCTGCCGGCGGACAACAAGATCAGATCCAGGGCGGCCGTTTCTTTCCTGGCGACGTAGCCGCCCTTCAAGGGGCCCTCGCGGCGGGCCTTAACGGGGATATCCTTCAGCAGCGGCACGTTCTGTCGGGTCAGCGCCAGCAGCGTCGGCCCACCGGTTCGTTCCAGCGCGGCGATGAACGCGCCCGCGGTCTCTTCCGGATCGGCCGGGCGGATGACGTCCAGGTTCGGGATGACGCGCAGGCCGGGGATGGTCTCGACAGGTTCGTGCGTGGGACCGTCCTCGCCGACGCCGACGCTGTCGTGGGTGAAGACATAGATGACCGGCAGGTGGCTGAGCGCCGCCAGGCGAATGGCCGCCCGGCAATAGTCGGCGAACACCAGGAAGGTGGCGCCGCTGGCCCGGAACACACCGTGCGCGGCGATGCCGTTCAGGATGGAGCACATGCCGTGTTCGCGGATGCCGAACCGGATGTTGCGCCCGGCGCGGTGGGCGACGTTGAAATCGTCGTTGCCCGTCTTCAGATCGCCGATGTAGTTCAACGTCGAACCGTACAGGTCGGCGCTGCCGCCGATCAGCAGCGGCAGTTTTTCGGCCAGCGGCTGCAGGACGTCCTGGCCGGCCTTGCGCGTGGCGATCTTGGTGTCGGCGGCAAACTCGGGGATGGCGGCGTTCAGCGCCGCGGTGTCGACGGGGGTGTGCGCCGATTCTAGCTGCTGGGCCAGGGTCGGGTTCTTGGCCTTCCAGGCCGCATAGGTCTTCGTCCAGGCGTCATGGACCTGCTCCTGCGTCTGGCGCCGTTCGTCGAAGAAGGTCCGCACCTCGGGGGCCACATAGTAAGGAGCGTCGGGCAGGCCCAGGGCCTTGCGGGCGGCG
>DATLVT010000245.1:0-4225 GCA_035577105.1 Polyangia bacterium | reverse complement strand
CATATCCGCCAGGGCGATAAGGCCAGGTACCGCGGCCTTCGCAAGAACCTCTTCGACGTCCGCCGCCATGCCGCCGTCGAAAACCTCTTCGTAATCGATCGCTTACAGCGAGCCGCCTAATTTGGTCGGCTCTCTAGACGTTCTGTTGGCCAGGCGGCGCCGTCAAAAGACCTGCGCGAAGCCTGCCGAGAATCTACCAGGCCAGCCCGCCTTGGTGTGCCCCATGAGGGCGTCGCCGTCGGTGCTTTGCAGCGGGAAGGCCCAGTCGACGCGCAACACGTAGGTGTTGAACTGGGGGATCAGGACGCGCAGCCCGAACCCCACGTCGTGGTAAAGGCGGAACCCGAGCAGGGTGTTGATGGCGTGGTCGAGGTTGGTGCCCAGGCCGGAGGCGGGCGTGGCGGCGTCGCCGAAGTCCCAGAAGACCAGGCCACCTGCGCGCAACGACAGGACCGACAGCGCCATGGAGCGCACCTCGACGTGTCCCAGCACCGAGCTCTTGCCGATGAGATCGCCGACAGCGTAGCCGCGCAGACCTGTATCGCCACCCAGCGCTGAAAAGGAGTTCTGGGTGTCGTCGATCAGGATGGTGGTGCCGACGCTGGCCACCACGCGGAGCGCGCGACGGATGACCGGTGTCGCTCCCGAGGCGCCGGCCGCAAAGGACTGGTCACTCCAGACGCCATCGCGATACCGCCCCGACCATCCCAGCGTGACGTTTTGCAAGCCATCGGCGAGCGCGAACGCCCAGCCGCCACTGGCGCTGAGGTACCAGAACTGACGACTGGCGGCCGAGCCGAGCAGGCTGTCGGAGCGCTGGAGAGAGAGCGAGGCGCTGGGCCCCAGCGTCACCGTCTCGCGCAGATCGAAGGTGCTGAGGTCGCGATAGATCCGGTAGGTCGGGGTGAAGATGCTGTAGCGGGCATAGAGCGCCGAGACGGTGCCGGATCTGGGAAAGATGGCGTCTTTGAACTGGGCGCTGACAGTCGGATGGTCGGGCGTGTCTGGCGGAAAATTGGGTAACAGAGAAGGCCGGGTCACCGAGAGGAGATGACCGGCGCTGACCGTCTGCACGACGCCGTGACCATGAAAGCGGCGATTGACCTGCGACGTTCCGCTGAAGGTCTTCAGGCGATAGGTCCACGGTCGAACAGCGGTGAACATGCCCGTCGCCGGGTCCGGGTCGAAGCCGAGGAGGCGGGGCACGCTCCCCTGAAACACGCGCACGACAGCGTCGCTGTGGCCGTAGTCGATGGCGCCGCCCCAGTGGCTGTCCAGCGCGTAGAGCGGATAGCCGAACGTCACCCGCGACGTCGAACCTTCCGCGGCGTGCGTGTCGCGTGCGAACAGCACGCGCCCGCTGACCGTGGCCTGCAGGCGCGTGCCGTGAATGTTGGGGTCGACGTAGTCGGGTCCGACGGCCAGCCGCCCCAGGTTGAGGTCGGTGACCAGGGCCAGCAGCTTGCGCCAGCCGAAGAGATTGTTCTCCGCCAGCGAGGCGGTGAGATACAGCAATCTCCCCTGCTGGAACTCGAAGTTGGTGTTGAAGCGCAGGCTCCACAGGTCGCGCGTGACGATGAGGACGTCGACCTTTCCGGGCTGGGCCGACTTGACCGGCACGATGGCCAGCGCGCTGGTATACGTCGACGGCGGATAGTCCAGGTTGCGCGCCGTCTCGTCGACGAGGCTCTGGTCGTAAAGCTGGCCGGGTCGGAAGAGCGCCTCGCGGCGGATCACCTCCTCCTCCGTGGTCCAGTGAAACCGATTGAACCAGGCGATCGAGTAGCCGGCGTAAGAGAGATCGCGATCGGTGAAGACGTCCAGGTTAACGACCTGAATGGCGCCGATGATCCTGCCCTCCGGCTGCGCTTCTAATGTGAAGCCGCGACGGGCCAACGCTTCGTCGACCGCTTCTTTCTCGCGCACGCCCAGGTCGGCGTAGCCGTGCGCCCAGGCCGCACCCGACAGCGCTCCCATCAGCAACAGCAGCGTGGAGAGCGTTCGCATTGGGGGCCGATTCTACCGGCGCCTGCGCTGTCACCGCGCGGCCTTGTCGTCGGTGGGAACAAAAAACGACCGAAAGGCGACTGATCCACCTGGTCAGGACGGCGATGAATGATGATGGTGATTTTGCAATGCAAGGTGCTGCGGTGCGGCCGGATACAGATTTCTGGTGCAGATATTCCTCTCGCTGTCTAGAATCGCCCGCAACTTGGGGTGGGGTTCAGCCTTATGAGGACAGCATTGAATCGCTTGGCGTTTGTCTGCGGACTGGGGCTGGTCGCGGCGTGTTCCAGCACGCCGGCTCAAAAGGACGGCGGCCCATTCAACGAGGACGGCTCGCCGGGGCGAGGAGAGATCTTCGTGATGCTCCCTGAGGCGGGCGACCTTCACGATGCGCCCGAGGCGGGCGACGGTTCTCTCGACGGCAACGTGGCTGAGGGCGGCGATGTTGCCGCCATGGCGGACGCCGATGCCGCGCCCGAGGTGGCGCCCGATCTCGCCCCTGACCTGCCCCACGAGGTCGCTCCGGAAAAACCACCCAGCGATCTGGTCAACGGCATGGCCTGCCAGGTCAACAGCTGGTGTCGCAGCAAGTTCTGCGTCGATGGTTTCTGCTGCAACACCGCCTGCGAAGCGGACAGCCCGATGCGCTGTAACGCCTGCTCGATGGCCAAGACCGGACAGAAAGACGGCACGTGCGCCGCCGATCGATCGCGCGAACGCATGAAATGCGGCGATGCCTGCGGCCAGGTCCTGATGAACGTTCCTGCGGTGCTATCGATGATCTGCCAGCAAGGGCAGTGCGTGGTTCCCGCCGTGCCGGACATCACCGACACCTGTCGCAAGCAGTTCGACGCATGCACGACCAGCTTCTGCGACCAGCCGACCAACCGAACCGCACGATGTGTGCACACGCTTTGCCCGCAAGGCGGCACTTGCTGCTGCGAGATGCCGGGCAACCCGACGGCGCGGTCCTGCATGGCCACGAATGCTTGCCGGAACGACCGCATGTGCGTATCGCAATGATCGAGCGCCATTCGCAACAGGGGGGCCCAATGGCGAGAGCAGTGAAGGGAATCTGGTCACCGAGGCAATGGCAGTGGCTGCTGATGGCCACGCTGGTGGTCGGTTGCGGCGGCACCACCGCCATGCGCGACAGCGGCGCCGGAGATGACGCCGGGGCGGTCGGTCGCGGCGAGACGCGTCGCCTCGACGGCGGCGACGCCGCCAGCATCGACCAGTCCAGCGACGACGTTGTCGCCATCGATACCGGCGATGACGGCGGAAACCAGGGCGACGACGCCCCCACCGACGTTCCCATCACCTGCATGCCCGCATGCATGACCGGCCAGGTCTGTCTGCCCAGCGGGCAGTGTCAGACGGTCTGCCTGCAGGGACAGACCAACTGCCCGGGCAGCGGCTGCACCGATCTGAGCATTGATTCCAAGAACTGCGGCCTGTGCGGCAAGGTCTGCCCGCAGGGACAGTTCTGCAGCGAAGGCAAATGCGCCACCATGTGCGGCCAGGGCGAGACCAAGTGCGGTCAGTCCTGCGTCAAGCTGGACACGAACTACAGCAACTGCGGCATCTGCGCCAACACCTGTCACGACTCCGAGTCCTGCGTGGCCCGCGTCTGTCGCTGCGAAAACCCGAACAAGGTGTGCGGCAGCACCTGTACCAATGTCATCAACAACCGCGACAACTGCGGCAACTGCGGTAACCGCTGCCAGGGCGACTATGTCTGCAATGGGACCAACTGCGGCTGCCCCGGTGGCCGTCAGAACTGTCCCAACAAGCAGAACACCTGCGTGGCCAACCTGAATGAGTGCTGCGCCGGCGGCCAGTTGTGGTGCGGTCACTGCCAGGACGTGGTCTCCGACAAGAACAACTGCGGCGGATGCGGTCGGGTGTGCCCCGGCGCCGAAGTTTGCAACAACCGAAACTGCGGCTGCCCAGGATCCCAGCCCAAGTCATGCGGCAACGGCGTGTGCGTCGCGAACGGGCAGTGCTGCCCGGGCCAGAAGTCATGCAACGGTGCTTGCATTGCCAACAGCCAGTGCTGCGGCGGTTGCCCGCAGGGTCAGGTTTGCAACGGTTCAGGACAATGCATGTGCGCCCCGAACTGCGGTGCACGGAAGTGCGGCAGCGACGGTTGCAGCGGGAATTGTGGGACCTGCAAGTCGAACGAGAGGTGCAACGACGCGGGTCAGTGCGTGACGCC
>DATLVT010000244.1:0-25868 GCA_035577105.1 Polyangia bacterium | reverse complement strand
CTCGACGCCGTTCGGTGCATGACCAAGCTCGGGGTGACCGGGCGTCTTGGAGTTGAGCTGCCGGAAGCGCCTGATCTCGTCCAGCGTCATCTCCGAATATCCCGCCAGGTGCAGCCACGCGTACAGGAACATCGAGCCGTGACCGGCCGACAGCACGAACCGGTCGCGGTTGATCCACTCCGGGTGATGCGGACAGTGAGTCAGCGCGTGGCCGTACAGGACGGCGCCGATCTCGGCGCAGCCGAGGGGCAAACCCAGGTGGCCGCTTTGGCTGGCGTGGACGGCGTCGATGGCCAGCCCGCGCGCCATGGTGGCCGCGGTGGCGAGAATGTTCGTCGGCAGCGTTTTCATGATTATGCGCGGCAGAATGTCACAAAAACGCGCACCGATCGACTGGTCCAGCAGGTCGGACGCGCAGGGGGGCGACGAACCGGGTTACCGCAGCGGCGGCTGACGCTGGCGTTCGCCCAGATGAAGGGCGCCCGGGCTGATGCGGGCCACGACGGCCTCACACCTGCGGAAGAACTGCAATCGATACAGGACCGGATTCATCCAGCCGACGGTGATGCAGTAGTACTTGTCGTGGGGGGCGGCGTGGTGAATGGCGTGGTGCTGGGGCGACAGGATCAGTCCCCAGCGCTGCAGATAGCCCACGACCCGCGGCACGCTGTCGGCGTGGGCCCACTTGTGAAACTGGTTCGTGCAGAAGACGAACCAGGTGCAAAAGCCCATGGCCAGCGACAGATAAAAAGTCGTTCCTGCCGTCTTCGGCATGGTGAACACCAGCAGCAGAACCACCGGCACGGCGACGATACAGTTGTTGCCGTTGGTCTCGATGAAGTCGTGGCGGGTGATGCCCTTCTGGTCGGTGTGGTGCTCGCGGAAAGGGCGCACAAAGTTGGGACCGAACACCGGCGTCATCTCGTCGCCCAGCGTGTCTCCCGCCCAGTGCGTGAAGCCGGAGATGAAATCAGCCGCCAGATAGCCCGCCAGCGCGGTCAGTCCCACCCAGGTCAGCTCCCACCATCCTTCGATGGCCTGGGCGGCGCGCACGGCCAGGCAGGTGATCCCGGCCAGGAACACGCCGATGCTGCTCACCTCAAGGACTCTGTGGCCTCGTCCGTACCCGCTCGATTCCATGACCTCGTATACGTTTTAACACGGACGCCAGATCACCGGATCCGTCGGCCTGCTTGACCTACAAAAGTACCTTGACACCGACGGTTATGCCAACAGTGTAGTGGGGTCCGTGAACCGGACGGGAAAGGATCGGCAGCCAGCGCCATGAAGCCCATCGTCTCTGTGAAGGATGCGGTCAAGAACTATAGCCTGGGAAAGGTGGTCGTCCCCGCGTTGCGGGGCGTGACGCTGGACGTGGTATCGGGGGACTTCATCTCCATCGCCGGGCCGTCCGGCAGCGGCAAGACCACGCTATTGAACCTGATTGGCTGCGTGGACACACCCACGTCCGGCAGCGTCGAGGTGGCCGGCCAGGACACCCGGGGCCTGTCCGAGCGCGAGCTGACGCGCCTGCGCCTGCACACCATCGGCTTCATCTTCCAGAGCTTCAACCTGGTCTCCGTGCTCAGCGTGCTGCAGAACATCGAGTTGCCGCTGCTGCTGCAGCGCACTTTGAGCGCGGTCGAGCGCAAGCAGCGGGTCCTGGGTCTGCTGGAGCGGGTCGGCATCCGTGAATACGCCAACCACCGCCCCAGCGAGCTGTCGGGCGGCCAGCGCCAGCGGGTGGCCATCGCCCGCGCCCTGGTCACCAAGCCCCAGCTGGTGCTGGCCGACGAGCCGACCGCCAACCTGGACTCGGTCACCGGGCAGCACATTCTGGATCTGATGCGCGAGCTGAACCGCAGCGAGCACACCACGTTCATCTTCTCCACCCACGACCAGAAGGTGATGTCGTACGCCAACTCGGTGGTGCGGCTGGCCGACGGCAAGCTGGTGGATCGGGTCACCCCCAAGGAGGCCGGCGTCTCGTTCGCCGTCGTTCCGTCATGAGCGGGCGCATGGAGACGGTGCGGGTGGTGGCGCTGATCGCCTTCCGCAACCTGTTCGCCAGCCGGCTGAAGACGTTCATCGTCGGCGGCATCATCTTCTTCGGGGCGCTGATCGTCGTCGTCGGTAACTCGCTGCTGGACAGCGTGGACGCGTCGATGAGCCGCAGCGTGATCGGCAGCGTGGCCGGCCACATCCAGGTCTACAACGGCAATTCCAAGGACCCGCTGGAGGTCATGGGCAGCATGTCCATGGGCGATCCGGACATCAGCCAGCTGGACGATTTCGCCAAGGTGCGCGAGTCGCTGCTGAAGGTGCCCAATGTCAAGGCGGTGGTGCCGATGGGGATCAGCGGCGCCCTGGTCACGTCGGGCAACACCATCGATCTGGCGCTGGAGAAACTGCGCGGCCTGGTCAAGAAACGCGACGCCGCCAGGGACGAGACCGAGCGCGCTCGTCTGGCCGGGCTGGTGGCGGCGGAGAAGGGGCACGTTCGTCAGATCCTGTCGGTGCTGCAGGGCGATCTGAAGAACACCACGGTGCTGCTGGACGAAAAGGCCGTCGACAAGGAAGACGTGGCGGCCATCAACCGCGCCGCCTCCGACGCCTTCTGGACCGAGTTCGATCAGAAGCCGCTGGACGCCCTGGAGTTTCTGGAGAACCGCATCGCCCCGCTGGCCGCCGATTCGGACCTGCTGTTCCTGCGCTATGTCGGCACCGACGTCCAGACGTTCGAAAAGTCATTCGACCGCATGAAGATCGTCGACGGGCAAACCATCCCGCCCGGCAAGCGCGGCTTTCTGTTCTCCAAGTTCGTCTACGAAGATCAGCTGAAGCTGAAGAGCGCGCGCCGGCTGGATCTGATCAAGGAAGGGATGGGCTCGCGCGGCGAGACCATCGCCAAGAATCTTGATCTGCAGCGCATGGTCCGCGAGAACAAGGCCCAGGTGCGCGAGGTGCTGCTGCAGCTGGACGCGCCCAAGACGGCCGAGTTCCGGGGAAAGCTGCAAAAGTTCCTGGGGGCGACAGAGACGGACGTGTCGGCGTTGCTGGCCAGCTTCTTCGCCACCGACGACGTCAACTTTGCACAGCGCTATGACTTCTTTTACAAGGAGCTGGCGCCGGCGCTGGAGCTGTACCGGGTGCGCATCGGCGACGTGCTGACCATCAAGGCCTTCACCCGCAGCGGTTACGTCCAGTCGGTGAACGTGCCGGTCTATGGAACCTTCCAGTTTCAGGGGCTGGAGAAATCCACGCTGGCCGGCGGCCTGAACATTATGGACCTGGTCTCCTTCCGCGATCTGTACGGGTTTCTGACCGGAGAGCGCCTGGCCGAGATCAACTCCCTGCGCGCCACGTCGGGGGCCAAGGACATCAGCCGCGAGAACGCCGAGGCCGAGCTGTTCGGCAGCAAGCCCGTCGACGACACCGCGGCCGGCAAGGCGCCCGGCGGCAAGGGCAAAGGGACGACGACAGAAAAGGCCGGCCCCCGCCACATCACCGCCACCGCCACGCCAGGCGTCCTTCCGACGGGTGGCAGCGACCTGGGCGGTCCCCTGACCGAAAAGTTGCGTCGCGACGAGGCGCGCGGGCGCGTCTTTGACAGCGCCGAGGTCCGGCAGGGGGTGGTGCTGAACGCGGCGGTGATCTTGAAGGACCCCAGGAAGATCCCCCAGACGATGGCGGCCATCGAGGCGCAAGGGAAGGCGGACGGGTTGCCCTTGAAGGCCATCTCCTGGCAAAAGGCCTCGGGGATCGTCGGTCAGTTCATCTTCATGGCCCGCGCCGTCCTTTACGTGGCCATCCTGATCATCTTCATGATCGCGCTGGTCATCATCAACAACGCGCTGGTCATGGCCACGCTGGAGCGGGTCAAGGAGATCGGCACGCTGCGGGCCATCGGCGCCCAGCGGCGGTTCATCCTGGGGATGCTGGTGATCGAGGCGCTGGTGGTCGGCCTCATCTTCGGCGGGGCCGGCGCCGTGGTGGGGGCGGGCGTCGTCAAGATCGTGGGGCGCATCGGAATCCCGGCCACCTCGGACATCTGGTTCTTCTTCTTCTCGGGGCCGCGCCTGCATCCGTTCCTGGGGACCACCAACATCGTGTTCGCCTTCTTGCTGGTGCTGCTGGTCAGCGCCTTCTCCAGTTTTTACCCGGCGTGGCTGGCCATGCGGGTCACGCCCCGCCAGGCCATGGCGGAAGACGAATAGGAAAGACGAATAGGAGATCCCATGTCGAAGCTTTTCGTCGACCTCATCATCGCCGTGCGCAGCCTGCTGATGCACAAGCGTCGCACGATCTTTCTGGGGGCCGCCATCGGCTCGGTCACCGCGCTTCTGATCATGCTGGTCGGTCTGTCGACCGGCATCCGCGAGACCATGATCGACACCGCCACCACGCTGTCGACGGGCCACCTCAACGTGGGTGGCTTCTTCAAGGTCACCGCCGGCCAGGCGGCGCCCGTGGTCACCGAGTACCCCAAGGTGCTGGAGGTGGTGAAGCGCGCCGTGCCCGAGATGGAGTTCGCGGTCCAGCGCGGGCGCGGCTGGGCCAAGGCGGTCTCCGACACCGGGTCGCAGCAGCTGGGCGTCAGCGGCATCGACATCAGCAACGAACCGAAGTTCTCCCAGGTGCTGCAGATCATCAGCGGCAAGCTGGAGGACCTGGCCCAGCCCGGCACCATGCTGATCTTCGAGAACCAGGCCGAGAAGATGAACGTCAAGGTGGGCGACGCCATCACGCTGTCCGCCCCCACCAGCCGCGGGACCAACAACACCATCGACGTCCGGGTGGCGGCCATCGCCAAGAGCCTGGGCCTGCTCAGCACCTGGAGCGCCTTCGTCCCCATCCAGACGCTGCGCGCGCTTTATCAGCTGAAGCCCGACGCCACCGGCGTCATCCAGATCATCCTCAAGCCGTCGGACGTCGAGCGGGCCGCCGACATCGGCGCGCGCCTGCGGCGCACCCTGGAAGAAGCCGGCTTTCGCATGATGAGCCCCGACCCGCGCGCCTTCTGGATGAAGTTCCAGTCGGTGCAGCGCGAGGACTGGACCGGGCAGAAGCTGGACGTCACGACGTGGGAAGACGAGATCTCGTTCATCATGTGGACGCTGAAGGCGCTGCAGGGGCTGACCTTCGTGCTCATCACCATCCTGCTGGGCATCGTCATCATCGGGATCATGAACACCATGTGGATCGCCATCCGCGAACGCACGCGGGAGATCGGCACGCTGCGGGCCATCGGGATGCAGCGGGGATCGGTGCTGTGGATGTTCCTGCTGGAATCGCTGATGCTGGGCCTGATCGGGACCATCGCCGGCAGCCTGGTGGGGACGGCCATCGCCGCCGGCCTCAACGGCCTGCGCGTGCACGTGCCGCTGGGGGTGCAGCTCTTCCTGATGTCGGATCACCTGCACCTGTCGGTGCACGGCTCGCTGCTGGGCAAGGTGATCGCCGGCATCACGCTCATCACCGGCGCCGCGGCGCTGTATCCATCGATGCGGGCGGCTCGCCTGCGGCCGGTGGTGGCCATGTCTCACTTTGGATAAGACGCGAAAGAGGAATCACGGAATGACGATGAGACGAAGAACGTTCACGCTGGCGGCGGCGTCGGCGGGCCTGGGCGCCCTGCTGGGGCCGGTGCGGCTGGCGCGCGCGGCGCTGACCCACGACCAGATGGTCGAGCTGCTGAAGACCGTCGACGATCGACAGCGCAACAACGGCGACTGGCGCGCCAACGCCTATCTCGAGCAGAAGGAGAAGGACAAGGTCGACGTCGTCTACGAGACGATGTACTTCCGGCGCTCGGCGGATCAGCGGTTCATGATCCTGTTCACCAAGCCCAAGGCGTCGGCCGGGCAGGGGTACCTGCGCATCGACAAGAACCTGTGGTTCTATGACCCCAGCGTCGGCAAGTGGGAGCGCCGCACCGAGCGCGAACGGATCGGCGGCACCAACTCGCGCCGGTCTGACTTCGACGAGTCGCGCCTGGCCGAGGAGTACGAACCGACCGACGAGGGCGAAGAGAAGCTGGGCGTCTATGCCGCCCACAAGCTGCTGTTGAAGGGCAAGCCTGGGCTGGACCTGGCCTTCCCGGAGATCCGCATCTGGATCGACAAGGACACCAAGAACGTCCTCAAGCGGCAGGAGTACGCCCTGTCGGGGCGCCTGCTGCGCACGTCGTATTACCCGAAGTGGAAGAAGGTCTTCAGCGAGTCGAAGAAGGCGGACGTCTGGTATCCGGAGGAGATCCGCTTTTACGACGAGGTGGAGAAGGCGAACTCAACGCTGATCCAGATCCGCTCCGTTGATCTGCGCCCGCTGGAAGCGAATCTGTTCACGAAGGCCTGGCTGGAGAGCAAGAGCCGGTGAGGCGATTCGCGGCGGCGCTGGCGGTCGCGCTGGCGGGAGGCGGAACCCTGTCCGTGGGCGGCCGCGCCCTCGCGCAAGCGCGGCCAGACGAGCAGTCGATGTTCGGCGGGCCGGCGGCGCCGTCCACGCCGGCCGCGCCGCCCACCGAAGGAACGCCGGCCGCGGCGCCGCCGGCGGCCACCAATCAGCCAGCGGCACCGGCGCCGTCGCCCACGCCCACGCCCACGTCCACGCCCGGCGGCGGCAGCGATCGCGATCGGTTCGTGCTGGGCGATCCCAACGCTGCGACGAAGCTGGGCTCGGAGGCCGCGCCCGACAATCCACTGACCATCGGCGGCCAGCTTTACTTGCGCGCGCAGACCAGCCTGCCCTGGCACGGCGACCCCGATACCTGGACGCTGGCGGCGCCCAGCCTGATCGACGTCTTCTTCGACGCCCGCCCCAACGATCGGGTGCGCGCCTATCTGCTGGGGCGGGTCAGCTATGACCCGACGGCCGCCCCGGGGTCGGTGTCGACGGCGGCGGCGCCCTCGACGACGGGGGTGGCCATGCCCACCACCGGTTTCACCTCGTTCAATTCGACGCGCGGGCCGGCGGCGTTGCTTGATCAGATGTGGATTGCCTTCGACATCGAACGCCGGGTCTTCGTCACCGCCGGCAAGCAGCACGTCAAATGGGGCACCGGGCACATCTGGACGCCCACCGATTATCTGCACCCCACGAAGCGAAATCCCCTCGACGTCTTCGACATACGGGGCGGCGTCACCATGCTGCGCCTGCAGGTCCCCTTCGAAGAGCAGGCGGCGAATCTGTACGGTTATGCCGTGTTCGAAGATCCCAGCAGCGCCTCCAGCCACCTCGAGCAGGTGGCAGGAGCCGCCCGCGCCGAGTTCATTCTGCTGGGCGCGGAGATCGGCCTCGACGTCTTTGCCAAGAAGGGCCAGAAGGCCCGCTTCGGCGTCGATCTGTCGACCGGCGTGGGCGACTTTGACGTGTACGCCGACGCCGCCATTCGCTTTGGCGAGGACTTCTACGTGGTCACCGAGGACAACCCGACGCCGGCCAGGCTCTCCGGGGTGAAGACCCAGCTTGTCGCGGGGGCCAGCTGGTCGCGGAAGTACAACGACAACGATCTCTTCACCGTCGGCGCCGAATATTTTTACAACCAGCCGGGGTACACCGGCAGCGGGATCTACCCGATCTTGATCCAGCAAGCGGCGATGCATCTGGATCTGCCGCTGGCGAACTTCTTTTACCTGGGCCGGCATTACGCGGCGGTGTCGCTGTCGTTGCCGGCGCCCTATTCGTGGAACTACACGACCTTCACCCTGTCGACGCTGGGCAATCTGTCCGACGGTTCCTACGTGTCGCGGTTTGATTACTCGGTCACCTTCCTGACCCACCTGACCTTTCAGGCCTTCGCGGCGCTGCACTTCGGTCAGGAAGGGGGCGAGCTGCGCTTTCAGTACGTGGCCAACGGGATCACCGTCGTGCCGACGCCCTTCATCGATCTCGGCGTGGCCCTGCGCCTGAAATTCTGATCACGGCGTGAACGGGGGCGCGGTGAGCGGCGGTCGCGACTGGCTGGACGACCTGGGGTTTCGCGCGCGCAACCACCTGCGCTGGTCGGCGCCCGCCTGGCGGTGGCCGGCGCGCTCGCTGGCCGCGGTGACCGACCGGTTGTCACCCGAGGCCCGGGCCCGCGCGGTGGAACTGCGCGGTCGGTATGCCCTCGACGGCTGGGCGCGCCTGCTGTCGCGGGCGCAGCTGCACGAAAATCTCTACGTCCTGGACGTGCTGGATCGTTTCGCGCCGCCGTCGGGCCGCGCCGCCGCCGCCTGCCGCGGCCTGGACGTGGGGGCCAAGGATGGCGCGACGGCGCCGGCGCGCGTGGCAGCGCGACCGGGGCCGTGGGATCTGGTCGAGCTGGACGCCCACCGCCGCTACTGGGATCTGTCCACCCGCGGCGCCCACGGCCGCCGCTTTGCCCGCGCCTTTCCCGGCTGTCGCTACCTGCCCGGCTCCGTCGTCGACCTGACCGGTCCCTACGACCTCATCACCTGGTTTCTCCCCTTCGTGCGCCTGGGTCCCCTGCGGGCCTGGGGACTGCCGGCACGCTGCTTTGAACCGGCGCGCTTGCTGGAACACGTCGTCTCCCTGGTGGCGCCCGGCGGTTCGCTGCTGATCGTCAACCAGGGCGAAGCCGAACGAGACGCCCAGTCGGCTCTGCTGGCGGCGCTGGGACTCTCCCTTGCCCCGGCACGCCTGGAGAGCCCGCTGTCCCCGTTTCGCCTGCCGCGCTTTCTCTTCCGCTGGTCGCGCGCGCCCGCCTAATCGTCGGCGAGATCTTTTTTCGGTCGGGGAACGCGGTACAGGTCCAGCTTGGCCACGAAGGTTCGGCGCGGGATCCCCAGCAGCTTGGCGGCGCGACTCTGGTTGCCGGCGCAGGCGCCCAGCGCATCGATGATGCGCTGCCGCTCGCCTTCCTGGCTGCTGGACAGGACGCGCGACGTCTCGCCGGCGTTGGCGGTTGTCTCGGGGTGGGCGCTGATGGGGACGGCGGCGACGCCGGCGTTGTTGCTGCTGCTGCCGCTGTTGTTGCTGACGCTGGCGCTGGCCTCGCGCATCTTGTCGGCGGGCAGGTGCACCGGCAGGATCACGCGCCCCGTGCACAGCAGGACGGCGCGCTCCATGAAATTCTTCAGCTCGCGAATGTTGCCCGGCCAGGCATAGCCTTCCAGCAGCGCCAGCGCCGCCGACGAGATCGCCGGTTCGACCCGGCTCATCTCCCCGCAGATCTGGCGCACGAAGGTCTCGGCCAGGCGCGGAATTTCCGTCACGCGCTCGCGCAGCGGCGGGATGGTCAGCGTGATGCCGTTCAGACGAAAATACAGATCACGCCGGAAGGTGCCGCGCGCCACCTCGGCCTCCAGGTCGCGGTTGGTGGCGGCGATGAAGCGCACGTCGATGCGCCGCGGTTTCAGCCCGCCCAGCCGGCTGACCTCGCGGGTCTCCAGGACCCGCAGCAGCTTGGCCTGCGTCGTCAGGGGCAGCTCGCCCACCTCGTCCAGAAACAGCGTGCCGCCCGCCGCCGTCTCCAGCAGACCCGGCTTGACCTGCGACGCGCCGGTGTAGGCGCCGCGCTCGTGGCCGAACAGCTCGTTCTCCAGCAGGCTCTCCGCCAGCGCGGCGCAGTTCAGGCAGACGTAAGGACCGTCCTTGCGCGGTGACAGGCGGTGCACGGTCTCCGCCAGCAGTTCCTTGCCCACGCCGGTCTCGCCGGTGATGAGGACGTTGATGGGGCCGGCCGCCGCGCGTTCAGCCAGAAGATAGATGCGCTGCATGGCCACGTCGGGGCCGCCGCTGGGGACCAGCAACGCGTCGTCGCGCAGGGTCTCCGGGCGCACCAGCGGCGCCCGCACCCGCGACCGATGCTGGATGATCAACACCGACGTGCCGATCATGATCGTGTCGCCCGCCGAGACCGCCACGCGCTCGCCGCGCTGAAGCGGCTGGTCCTTGATGCGGGTCCCGTTCACGCTGCCCAGATCCTCCAGGTACATCCCGGCGCCCAGGTCGACGTAAAGGCGGGCGTGGTTGCGCGAGGCCAGGGGATCGTCGATGCGCACCTCGTTGGTGTCGCCGCGGCCGATGGTCAGGGTGCCGTTCTGAGGGAGGTTGTACGTGCTGTACGAATCCCGTCCCACCACCAGCAGGAAAGCGCCCAGCGCGTCGGAGCCGCCCGGCCCCTCCTGATCGCCCACGATCGTGGTTTGCGCTTTCAACCGATCCTCCGTGCTCTGGCCGCAGTATGTCGAGGGCGCAGAACGGCCGCAAGGTCCGCGTTGCACAACTTGTGCGACGCGGACAAGTTGTGCCATGCGCAACTTGGATCTTGGGACGACCAGCAGCCGGTTTTCGACCCCGCCAAAATAGATAATTACCGTAATTTCAACTGGTTGGTTGCGGCACAGGCGCGTGGCACATGCCTTGCTGATAAGGCAGGACATGACTGCTGAAGCAATGATTGCCGAATACGAAACGGCCCTTTACGGCCGAGCCATCCGCCTGGTCCGCAGCCCGGCGGATGCGTGGGACCTGGTGCAGGACACGTTCGAGCACGCGCTGCGCGCCTACGCGCGCCTGCAGCCGGACAGCAATCTGCGGGTTTGGCTGCTGACGATCATGCACCACCTCTTCATCGACAAATGCCGCCGGCGCGCGCGCGAGCCAGGGGTGGCCAGCATCGAAGAGCACGAGATCCCCAGCCCCGAGCCCACCACCGTGCCGCCCTGGGCGCTGGTCTCGGAAGAACAGGTGGCGTCGGCCGTTGCTGATCTGGAGAGTCCGTTCCGGGAGGTCTACCAGCTGCGGCTCATCGATAAATGCTCGTACGACGAGATCGCCGAGAAGCTTCTCATTCCGCGCTCGACAGTGGGGACGCGTCTGATGCGGGCCCGGCAAAAGCTGAAGCAGACGTTGCTCAGCCAGCAGCAGCAAGCGGCGGCCTGCTAGGGGTCCGGGGGGAAGGGGTCACGAGAGGGGTCACGAAAGGGATCAGATGAAGCCTGCGTTCCAGATTGACCGCGACGTCGCTTGGGCGGGTGGTGGTGAGCCGACCGCCCAGCGACGCGCGGAGGAATTGGTGGCAGGCCTTGTCGTCGGCCACGTGCGCGGCCGAGCGGTCGGCGCCGGCGCGCGCGTCGACAGCGTCATGACCCACCCGGTGATCACCGCTGATCCGCTGTACACGGCCGGTCGCGCCCTCAGCCTGGCCGACCGGCGCGGCGTCTCCCACCTGCCCGTCTGCTGGTCGGACAGCGAGATCCTGGGCATGGTGTGCGTCTGCGATCTGTGGCCGCTGGACCCTGACGATCTGGTCATCCATCACATGTCCTTGCCGGTGATCACCGTCGGTGCGCGCCAGACGCTGGCGCAGGCCGCCGAGCTGATGCGGTTTCACGACGTCGGGTCGTTGCCCGTGGTCGACGGGCGAGCGCAGCGTCTGGTCGGCATGATCACGCTGGGCGATCTGGTGCGGGCCGATGTCGTCTCGGTCGACGAGCTGCCCCCCGCCTGCATGGCTTGCCACAGCCGCCACCACGTCCGGACCGGGATTCCCATCCGGACCGCGCGTTCCAGCGCCACGTTTTGCCTCCGCTGCCTGGCCAAGGACGCCCCGACCGCGACCCTCGTCGATCGCTGGGGCTCGTCCTAGCTTCGTCACTTCGGTAAGGTGAGGTCCTGCGCTTGGGACCTTCCTGCTGGACCTCGACGATGATGAGGCGGCCCGCTCGCTGCGCCGGGGTGGCGTTGCTGGCGATGACGCTGACGGTTTTCGCGGCGATGCCCGTGGCGTTCGCGCGTCGCGGGGTGCGGCCGCTGTTCGAACCGACCGATCTGGAGCTGGAACCGCCCGGGTCGCTGGACATCGATCTGCAGGTGGGGGTGATCCGCAGTCAGGGTCCCTATCGTCTGGTGATCCCCGACTTCGAGTTCGACTTTGGCCTGCTGCCCAACCTGGAGATCGATCTCGACGGGGCGTACGCCATCGAAGGGCCCCAGACGGGTCCCTTCTCGCTGGATCACCCGGCGCCCGACAGTCTGTGGCTGTCGCTGAAGGTTGGGTTCCTCGACTGGAATGACGACGAGGCCCATTCGTCGTGGGCGGTGGGCGCGCAGATGGGGCCCAAGGTGCCGGTTCAAAGCGGCAGCCACGGTCTGGGCGTCGAAGCGCTGCTGCTGGTCGGGCACGCCTTCTCACGCACGCACCTGGTGCTGAACACCGGCGCCTTCATCGATCCGGCGCCTGACGCCACCAGCGGGCGGCCCATCGGCATCGAGCTGGGCCTGGACGTGGATCGCGACCTGGACAGCGGCGGTCGCTTTTCACTGAAGGGCGAGCTCTCGGGCGTGTGGTTCCTCAGCGACGATCCGCGCCAGCTGCTGGCTACCCTGGGACCCGCCTGGGCGGCGACGCCCAACCTTGACGTGTCGTTGATCGCGCTGTGGGGTTTCTGGGCCGGCAGCGATCGCTATGGGTTGCTGGTGGGGATATCGCCGAAGTTCCGGTTGTTTCACTGACAGGTGTCGCTCCGGCCGACGCCTGGCGGTCGGGGGGGACCTGTGTTTTCATGCTGCCGAGGTCGGGTTGACCGACGAACAGCGAGTCCCCCATGAAGTCAAAGATGAAATCGACGGTGCTTTGCCTGTTTGTCGCCCTGGCGCTGGGCGCCGCCGCCGCCACCAAGGCGCGCGCGCAGTCGCAGGGAGCGCCCGGCCCCTTCAAACCCGCGCCGCCCGCCGCCTCGGCCGGCGGATCGTCGTCGGATTCGCCGTCGACGCAGGAGAAGAAAAAGGCAGCGTCGCCCGCGCCCGCGCCCGTGTCCCCGCCGGCACCGGCGCCGTCACCGTCGGCGGCCCCGCCATCCTCCTCCAGCACGTTGCCGGCAGCATCGGCCGCGTATCCACCGCCGCCGGCGCCGCCCTCGGCAGCGGCGCCGCCAGCGCCCGGGTCCCCCGGGGCGAATGCGCCGGGCGCGCCGCCTGCCGGTTATCCGCCTGCCGGTTATCCGCCTGCCGGTTATCCGCAGCCGGGGGCGCCCTATGGAGCGGCGCCTGCTCCCGGCTACCCGCCGGGCTACCCACCGTACGGCTATCCGCCGCCCGGACCCGGGTATCCCTATCCGGGCTATCCGCCCTATCAGGGCTACCCCAACGCTTACTACCCGTACGCGCCACCGCAGAAGTCTCCGGGCGCTCACACCCACGACGGGTTCTATCTGCGAATGGGGTTGGGCGTGGGAGGGCTGAGCCTGTCCATGGACAACTCCGGGACGAAGACCGAAATCGGCGGCACATCGTTGGGCGTCGCCTTCGCCTTTGGCGCCGCGCTGACGCGACACCTGATCATCTACGGTGAATTCTTCACGGTCGGCACCAGTGATCCCAACGTGAAGGTGAACGGCCAGAGCCGGACCCTGGCCACCGCCAACGCCTCGCTGTTCGGCATCGGTCCCGGCGTCACCTACTACTTCGGCGAGAGCAACTTTTACCTGTCCAGCACCCTGGCCTTCTCGCAGCTGACCTTCTCGGGCGCCCTGGAGGACAACCGCGCGCAGTCCGACACCAACTGGGGCGCCACCTTGAAGATCTCTGCCGGCAAGGAGTGGTGGGCCTCCGACAACTGGGGCCTGGGCATCGCCGCCCAGCTGGCCCTCGGCTCGATGAAAGACGACCATCTGACCGTGCAGGAGTCGTCGTCCACCCCCGCCTGGAACGTCGGCGCCCTGACGCTGCTCTTCTCGGCGACCTACAACTAGGGAGACGCTCTCCAACGCTCGCGTGATGGCGGGCTACGGAAAGTACTGGCACTCACCGGCCGTCAGTGACTCTCGCTGCGGATCAAATTCGACGGGCTGGGGTTGGCCTCGGCGTGCACTGTTGTCCGCGAATACCGACCAGCCTCCGGCGTCGGCCGCCGTGCAGTGACCGTCGCCGTTGAGGTCGACGAAGATCCGCACGAACATGCCGAATGTGTCGCGGTCGAACGCGCGCGGGAGCGTGACCACAAACTGACCCGACGCGACCGTCACGCTGCTGCGGAACGTGCCGGCGTTGCTCTGGACCGCCAGGTAGACCGTCTTGCCTTCGAACGTCTGCAGGTGAACACCCGAGACGATCAGATCGTCGTACGTGGGCGGACCCACCAGCACATCCGCTGGCGGCAGGGCGTCGCCTGATGATAGCGCGTCAGCCGCTGCCACCTCGCCCGGACCGCTGTCGGCCGCCCGGGCGTCTGGCGTGGTGTCGGCGGCCGGAGCAACTTCCATGGCGGCGGTGAGATCCATCGCTGGACCCGCGGTGTCGGTCGGCGCCAGGGGCACCTCCGCGGCCTCCGGCGATCCCCCATCAGCGGCGTCGCCACCTGCGTCGCCGCCCGACCTCGCCGGAGCGTTGCCGCCGCACGCGCCTGCGCCCAGGGCAGCGACGAGCACGCCGATCCAGACGAACCAGCGAGGCGAGCGGCTGCGGACGGCGGGGGTCATGCCCATACGCTTTTGCCCCGCACAGCGGGGCGGAACAATCAGGATGATCGGTACGGCATTGTTCGGCCGTGGCGGATAATGGCTCAGCCGCCCCGTTCCAGCGCAAGCTCCACCACCATGGGCATGCTGTCGCTCAGCGGAGCCCCCTGGGGGTCAAGGAACGTCGCGGTGCGATCCTCCCAGGACAGCGGCCTCACTTTCACCCCTTGGCCCGGCCGGTAGAGGACGCGTTCGATGTGGTCCCTGACCGGACCGAACAGCACGTCCGAGACGTCGCTGAGGCCGAGCTGGTCGACCAGCTTCTGGAAGTTCGCCGTGCGGGCCAGCATGTCCGCTTCATTCGAATAGTGGTTGGGGGTGAAGTCCGCCAAGGGCTTGCCGGGGCGTGCCGGACCCATGTTGAAGTCGCCGTGCAAGATGACCGTTCGCTCGGACGGAGAGTGCGTCGCGATGAAGGCGATCAGCTCGTCGGCCTGGGCAGACTGCGCGACATGGGCGCCATCCGAGTCGCCCGCTTGCATGTGCGTGTTGTAGACGTCGACGGCGAACCCGTCGATGTTGAGACGGATGAGGGCGACGCCCTTGCTGGCGACGGTGTCGGCCAGCTCGGCCTTGGCCTGGTAGTTCACCGTGACCACTTGCTCGATGGGGTACCAGGACAGGCCAGCCAGACCGGAATTGGCCAGGCTGAAAAAGTTCTGCCGCTGATCGAAGTAATATTTGTTGGGCTGCGGCGCGGCCGCCAGCAGCTTGTCACACTGAGAGAAGCACTCCTGCACGTCGGCCACGCCGAACTCACCGAACATGGCGCCGATGATCGGCAAATTGATGGCCGCCCGGGCGTCGTCGAGGACCGGGCGCGCTTGCACGTTGTAGCTGATCAACTTGAGGTGCCCGGTGGTCAGCGTCGGGCCGGGGCCCTCCGGCGCGCTTCCATCGCCGGGGCCACCGGGCGTTGCTGCGTCGAGGGACGGCCCTGCGTCGCGGGGCGTTGCTGCGTCGAGGGTCGGTCCTGCGTCGCGGGGCGTTGCTGCGTCGACGGTCGGCCCTGCGTCGACGGTGGTCCCGGGCGCCTCTTGCCGGCCGCAGGCTGCCAGGACCAGCATCGGCGCCCAGAGATACGAGCGCATGGATGACATGGCAACCCGGACGATAGGATTCTATTGACTCCAGGTCAATAGAGGTCCGGTGGCCGGGCCTCTCCGGTGGAGCCGGTGCTGGCGCCTAGACGACGTTGCCGTCGGCGTCGCGGATCTGCGGCGCTGGCAGGCCGATGGCGCGCAGCTCTGGTTCGATCGCGGCGCGGTTGCCCACGATGACGATGCCGACGCCGTCCGCGTCGATGTGACGGCCGGCCAGCGCCTGCAACCCGGCGGCGTCGTATTGATCAAGCTGGGCGACGAAGCGGCCCGGCTCGTCAAGCGGCAGACCGTAGAGACGGATCTCGCCGTAGGTGGCGCTGAGGCCGGCGGTGGTGGACATCGCCTCGGCGGCGCGCCCCAGCAGCGTGGCGCGGGCCTTGGTCAGCTCGTCGGCGGTGATCGGCCGTTCGCTGATGCCACGTAGCTCGTTGAGAAATTCCGTCACCGACGCGGCCGTCACCTCGGTCAGCACAGACGCTCGCGCGGTGAAGGCGCCGGTGTGGCGCATGAAGTTGAAGCTGGAGCTGGCGCCGTAGGTGTATCCCTTCTGCTCGCGCAGGTTGAAATTCAACCGGCTGGTGAAGCTGCCACCCAGGATGGCGTTCAACATGCGAAGGGCGGTTCGCTCCGGCGACGTGCGTGGCTGGCCGGGCGCGACGATGCGAATCACGCTCTGGGGCGCCTCCGCGCGATCGACCAGCACCAGCCGCGGCGGCTGGCCGGGGCGCCCGGGCGGCGGCACCGGCGGGATGGTGCCCGCGGTCCAGTCGTGGAAGGCGCGCTCCAGTTGACCGGGCAGCTCGGCCGGGTCGATGTCGCCGGCGACGATCAGCGACGCCTGATTGCTGCGCCATTGCTGGGCGGCAAAGCGCGACACGTCGTCCAGGCTGATGCGCGCCACCGTCGACTCATGGCCTTCGGAGGGCTGGCCATAGGGATGCTTGTCGCCGTAAAGAACCCGATCGGCCACCACATTCGCCACCGCTTCGGGCTGGTCGCGGCGCTGGGCCAGGCCGGTGAGCCGATCGCTCTTGACCCGTTCCCAGTCGGCGGGCGCAAGACGCGGCCGCAGCAGCACGTCGGCGGCGATGGCCAGCGTCGCCTCGAACCCCTTGCGCGGCACCTGGACGTTCAGCTGCGAACCGTCGCGCCCGGCGCCCAGCCACAGATCGGCGCCCAGCTGCTCCAGATCGGCGGCCAGCTCCAGGGCGCTGCGATCGCCAGCGCCCTCGTCCAGCATCTCGGCGGTCAGCGACGCCAGCCCGGTCAGGCCGGGCGGCTCCGCGTCGGAGCCGGATCGCAACATCAGCGTCATCGAAACGATGGGCGCCGCGTGACGGGCGATGGCCACCACCTCGAGGCCGTTGCTCAGCACGAACTGCTGCAGGGCGGGCGTGCGCAGGGGCGGCAGCGGCCCCACCGGCGGGGCCGCCAGCATCTCGTCGGGCGTGGCCGTCACGCCGCTTCCTCGTTGCCCAAGGTCGGCTGTATGGGCTGTTCGTCGGGCAGCACGCGCAGGTCCAGGCGGTGGCCGGCGGCCACCTTGGCCAGGGCGTCGCGCACCGACGTCACCGTGGCCGCCTCATAACGGGCGATGTCCTGCTGGCAGGCGCCCGGATCGCCCAGCAGGTGCTGATAGTGGTTCAGCAGATCGGCGCGCGTCTGCAGATGATCCAGCCCCTTGAAGAAATCGGCCAGGTGGCTGTTGCGGGCCCGCTCCAGCTCTTGTGCGGTTGGACCTTGCGACACCAGCCGATCCAGCTCCTCGTCGACGGCCCCCTGCATGTCGTCCAGGGTGAATCCCGGCTTGGCGGTGGCGCCGATCTGGAACAGGGAACCCAGCATCTGCGAGCCCTGGTAGGCGAAGGCGTCCTGGGCCATGCGGCGGTCGAACACCAGCGTCTTGTAAAGGCGGCTGGACTTGCCGCCGCCCAGGATGTGCGCCGCCAGATCCAGATCGGCGTCCCCCGGCGCGTACAGGGCCGGTGAATGCCAGGCCAGGCGCAGCCGCGGCAGCTGGACCCGATCGGTCAGCGTGATGGCTTGATCGGCGGCCAGCACCGCCGGACCGGCCGAGGCGCGCAGCGGGGCGGGGCGACGCTGTTGCCAGCCAAAATAGCGGTCGACCAGGGCGCGTGCTTCCGTCGGATCGAAGTCGCCGGCGATGACCAGGCTGGCGTTCGACGGTCGGTAGAACCGCTCGAAGAAGGCGCGCACGTCGTCGACGCTGGCCGCTTCCAGGTCGGCGTGCGAGCCGATGGTCGGCCAGTGATAAGGATGCTGGGGCGGGTACATCACCCCGGGGATGACCAGCTCGGCGCGCCCGTAGGGGCGGTTCTCGTACGATTGCCGCCGTTCGTTCTGGACGACCTTGCGCTGGCGGCCCAGCTCGTCCTCGCTGATCACCTCGGCCAGCGTGGCCATGCGATCGGCCTCCAGCCACAGGAACGTCTCCAGCAGGTTCTTGGGCCCCACCTCGTAATAGTTCGTGCGGTCGTTGCTGGTGGTGCCGTTGTTGTGGCCCCCCCACATCTCCATCACAGCGTCGAAGGACGGATAGGGCGCGTTCTTGGACCCCATGAACATGAGGTGCTCGAACAGATGGGCAAAGCCGGTGCGGCCGGGATCTTCGTCCTTGGAACCGACGTGGTACCAGAGGTCGACGACCACCAGCGGGCTGGAGTGATCCTCGTGCAGGATCACCGTCAGGCCGTTGCCGAGAATCTGGCGCTCAAACGGGATGGTGATCAAACGGCCAATATTGTGTCACGAACAGCGGCGCGGCGCGATCAGGCGGCGTGGGAAGGGGCGGCGGCGTCGCTGGCGGCCCGTGGCCCGGCGGCGCCGTGGGCATAATCTTCCAGGAACGTGATCAGCTCTTCCCGTCGCTGGTAGTACTGCGGATGCTCCATGACGGCGGTGCGCTGGCGCGGGCGTGGGAAGGGCACCTGCAGGATGCCGCCGATGCGCGCCTCCGGACCGTTGGTCATCATGGCCACGCGGTCGGACAGAAACAGCGCCTCGTCGACGTCGTGGGTGACCATCAGCGCGGTGGTCTGATGCCGCGACCACAGGTCGATCAACACCTGCTGCAGTTCATAGCGGGTCAGCGCGTCCAGCATGCCGAACGGTTCGTCGAGCAGCAGCACCCTGGGGCGCAGCGCGAAGGCGCGGGCGATCCCCACTCGCTGCTGCATGCCGCCTGACATCTCGGCCGGTTTCTTGCTCATCGAATCGCCCAGGCCCACCAGCTCCAGCGTCTCCGTCACCAGGGCGCGCTGATCGCGACGGGGCAGGTTGGGCATGGCCTGCTCCACGCCCAGCAGCACGTTGTCGAACGCGGTCAGCCAGGGCAGCAGGCAGGGCGCTTGAAAGACCACGCCGCGATCGGGGCCGGGTCCGGTGATCTCCCGCCCCTCGACGAGGACGCCACCCTCGGTGCTCTGGGTCAGGCCGGCCACGATCGACAGCACGGTCGACTTGCCGCAGCCGGAATGACCGATCAGCGTGACGAACTCGCCCTTCTTCAGGGCCAGGTTGAACTTGCGCACCACCGTGCTGGGGCCCTTGGGCGTGGGGAAGGTCTTGGTCAGGTACGAGATCTCCAGGTATTTCTGGATGAGCGGGTTCTGCGCGTCGGGGATCAAGCGGCCACCCCCGCGACGGCGGCGGATGTCGTCGACATGGTCGTCGTCGTCGTTGTCGTTGTCGTTGTGGCGGTCGTGCTGGTCGTGCCGGTCGTGCTGGTGGAGCGCTTGCGCCCCCCCGGGCCCAGCAGATACTCGATGACCTGGTTGCGGATGCGGGCAAACCGCGGATCGTGGTTCAGCGCCTTGCGATCGCGCGGGCGCTCGATGTTGACGCGAATGTCCTGACCGAACGTGGCGGCCGGCCCCGCCGACAGCGGGATGATCCGGTCGGCCAGCAAGATCCCCTCGTCGACGTCATTGGTGATGAGGAGGACGGTCTTCTTGGTCGCCTTTGCCTTCTGGTCTTGCTCGGTGCTCGAGTCTTGAGCCCAGATCCGTTCGATCTCGCCCTGCAGCGTGGCCCGGGTCAGGGCGTCCAGCGCCGACAGCGGTTCGTCCATCAACAAGATGCGCGGGTTCATGGCCAGGGCCCGGGCCAGCGAGACGCGCTGGCGCATGCCGCCCGACAGCTCGCTGGGGCGCTTGTCGCGCGCGGGCCCCAGGTTGACCATCTCCAGATAGCGCTGCGCGTGCGCGCGCTTCTGGGCCACGGTCAGCGTGGGGAACAGCGGCTCGACAGCCAGGTAGATGTTCTCGAAGGCCGTCATCCAGGGCAACAGCGCATAGGTCTGAAAGACCACGCCGCGATCGGGCCCCGGTCCAATGATCGGTCTTCCGTCCAGCGTCATCGTCCCCGCGTCGGGAGACAGCAGGCCGGCGATCAGCGAGATCAGCGTGGTCTTGCCCGCGCCCGAATAACCGACGATGGCCACGAACTCGCCCTCGTCGACCTGCAGGTTGATGTCGCGCAGGACGTGCGTGCGGTTGTCGGGCGGTCCGTACCCCTTGCTGACGCCGCGAAGTTCGAGAAATGCCACCGTCGATTTCCTTTTTTTTCTTTTCCTTGCGGGGTGCGCCGTCGCCTAGGCGGCGCGCAGCCGCCGCTCCACCAGGCTCATCATGCGATCCAGCGCGAATCCGACCACGCCGATGGTGAGGATGCACAGGATGATGTGTTCGTAGATGAGGCTGTTGTACTCCTGCCACAGAAAGCCGCCGATGCCGGGGCTGCCGGTCAGCATCTCGACGGCCACGATCACCAGCCAGGCGATCCCCAGGCTCAGGCGGTAACCGGTGAACATCGACGGCAGGGCCGCCGGCAGCAGGATCTTGAAGAACGTCTTGCTGGGCGACAGTTGCAGCACGCGCGCCACGTTCAGGTAGTCCTGGGGGATGGCCCGCACGCCCATGGCGGTGTTCAACACCGTGGGCCACATGGCGCAGATGGCGATGGTGAACAGCGCCGCCGGCTGCGATTTTTGAAACAGCACCAGCCCGAGAGGCAGCCAGGCCAGCGGCGAAACCGGGCGCAGGATCTGGATCAGCGGATCGAAGCTCCTGGCGAACAGCTTGGACCGCCCCAGCAGAAATCCCAGCGGCGTGCCGATCAGGATGGCCAGCGCGTACCCCTTGGCCACCAGCCACAGCGAATACCAGGCGAACCGCCCGATCCCCTGGTCCAGCTCGCCCCGCTTTTCAAAGGGCGCGGTGATGAACGGTTTGCTGACCTGCCAGGTCTTGCCCGGCGAGGGCAGGTTCGTCGACCAGGTGGCGCTGGAGATGGCCCACAGCGCCAGGACCAGTCCCAGGCCGGCCAGCGGCAGCAGGAACGAGGCGAACGGGATTTCGAAGCGCTTGCTCCTGGCGGGCCCGGCGGGCGCGGCGGTCGGGGGCGCGTCGGTGACAGGGGACGCGGCGGCGATGGTGGGGGATGGGGCCATGGTTGTTGTGCTCATGCCTTGAGGTTGTGGATCTCGAAGCTCTGCGCGAACTTCTCCGGGTGCGCGGGATCGAACACCGCGCCGTCGAACATCGTCTCCGGTTTGTCGCTGCGGCCGCCGTGCTTGTAGCCGATCTCTTTCATCGCCTCTTCGTAGATGTCGTGGCGCATGACCTGCTTGGCCACGCCGCTGTAGTCGGGCTCCGCCGGCACCATGCCCCAGCGACGGAACTGCGTCAGCCACCACATGGCGAACTTGGGCTGCGGGTAATTGCAGTTGCGGCTGGAGAAGATCATGTAGTTGGGATCTTCTTTCTTGCGACCGTCGCCAAAGTCGTAATGCCCCTGCATGCGCCCCAGGATCAGCTCGGGCGGACAGTTGATGTACGTGGCCTTCGAGACGATCTGCGCCTGTTCGGGGCGGTTCTTGAGGTCGTCCAGCCAGACGCTGGCCTCGTGCAGCGCCTTGCACACCGCCTTGACCGTCCTGGGATTCTTGTCGGCGAATTCGGCGGTGAAGGCGCAGACCTTCTCCGGGTGATCCTTCCAGATGTCCTGGGTGTTGATGGCCGTGTACCCGATGCCGTCGGCGATGGCGCGGGCGTTCCAGGGCTCGCCCACGCAGAAGCCATCCATCTTGCCGACCTTCATGTTGGCCACCATCTGGGCCGGCGGGATCACCACCAGCGACACGTCCTTGTCCGGGTTGATGCCGCCCGCGCCCAGCCAGTAACGGGTCCACATGGCGTGCGTCCCGGGCGGAAAGGTCATGGCGAAGGTCAGCGGCGCGCCCTTGCTCTTGGCGTCCATCGCGAACGGCTTCAGCGCCTTGGGATCCGCTTGCACCTTGCCCTTGAGCTCGGTCTTGAGGGTGATCGACTGGCCGTTGCGGTTCAGCATCCAGGGGATCACCATCGGCTTCTTGGGCGAGCCGAGCAGGCCCATGGTCGACGCGATGGGCATGCCGATCAGCATGTGCGTCCCCTGGATGTCGCCGTTCGAGAGTCCGTCGCGAATGGCCGCCCAGCTGGCGCCCTTGCTGACCGTCGCGTTGATGCCGTACTTCTTGAACAGCCCCTTTTCGTGGGCGATGACGATCGGCGAGCAGTCGGTGAGGGCGATGATCCCCAGCTTGAGATCGGGCGTCTCCGGCGCGTCGCTGGCCCAGCTGACGCGATTGTTCAGCAGGGCCGGGATGGTCAGACCGGCCACGCCGCCGATCTTGATAAAGCTGCGGCGCGACAGGGCGCCTCCCTTCCTTGCTGTCGCCCCTACGCCTGCCCCTCGCCCCTTGCTCCGTCGTTCAATCATGTTGAACTCAGGTTAGAAGAGGCGTGTTTCGTCTGCGTTTCGCCTCGAACAAGGATCGGCTAAATGCGTTCCGAACTCACATTTCGGAAACAGTCGTTTTCAGTCAAGACGGCTCAGCGGAACGCGTCAGTCAGCGGGACTTGCCTCTAGCGGCCGTCGATCGCTGCCCGATTCTGCTCGTAGAAGGCGACCGTCTTGGGGATGCCGACCACGAACGGGGTGCGGGCCACGAAGTCGAAACGTTCCTTGGCGCGGCTGACGTCCAGGCGCCGGCGCGGCTGGCCGTTCGGCTTGCTGGTGTCCCAGACGAACTGCCCCTCGAACCCGGTGGCGCGCGCGATCAGCGTGGCCAGGTCGCGGATCGAGATCTCCTCGCCGCTGCCCAGGTTCACCGGATCGCTCGAGTCATAGCGCTCGGCGGCCAGCAGGATGCCTTCGGCGGCGTCCTCGACGTACAGGAACTCGCGCGTCGGCGTTCCGTCGCCCCACAATGTCACCTCGTGCTGGCCGGCCAGGCGCGCCGAGACGAACTTGCGGATCATGGCCGGGATGACGTGCGACGTTTGCAGATCGAAGTTGTCGCGCGGGCCGTAGAGGTTGACCGGAAACACCACCACGCTGTTCTGCCCGTACTGCTCGCGGTAGGCCTGCGACTGGGCCAGCATCATCTTCTTGGCCAGGCCGTAGGGGGCGTTGGTCTCCTCGGGATAGCCATTCCACAGATCGTCTTCCTTGAAGGGGATCGGCGCGAACTTCGGGTAGGCGCAGATGGTCCCCGTCGCCACCAGCTTGGGAATCTTGGCCAGGCGGGCCTCCTCGATCAGCTGCACGCCCATCATCAGGTTCTCGAACAGAAACCGGCCCGGGTTGGCCTGGTTGGCGCCGATGCCGCCCACCTGCGCGGCCAGGTGAATGACCATGTCGGGGCGGGTGTCGGCCAGCAGGCGGGCGCAGGCGGCGCGGTCGACCAGGTTGTAGTCGCGTGAACGCGCCACGAACACCGCCGCTCCGTCGGCGCGCAGCCGCTCGACGACGAAGCTGCCCAAGAAACCTGCGCCGCCGGTGACGACGACGCGCCTGTCTTGCCAGAAGCCGCCCATGATTGGCGGCTAAGTTACACCGGACAGCCGCCCATCGCTGGTGGAAAACGGACATCGATCTACGCGCGATCGGGCCGTGACCGGCGCCGGGCGATGGGGCCAGATAAAGGGCGAGCATGGGCGGACAAACGAGGTCGAGGCGCTGGGCGGTGCTGATGGCGGTGGCGATGGCGATGGCGACGCTCGCGGGCGACGGCGCCGGTTGCGGGTCGTCCGGTATGTCGGCCGCCCCGCCCGGCAGCGGCGGCGCGGGCGGCAGCGTGGTCCTCGGCAGCGGCGGGAGCGGCGGGAGCGGCGGCCTGCCTGGCGACGCGGCAGCGGCCGACGTCGCCACCGGTGGCGATGCGCCTGCCGTCGCGGTCTCCATCAGGGACGGTCTAACCGCGCTGACCCGCACCTGCAAGATGACCGTCGGTCATGTCTATGGTTTCGACAGCGATCCCCAGGATCCAGACAAGGGCAAGACCACCCAGATCTGCGCGCTGGACGGCGCGATCTTCTGGATCGCCGACATGGACATCGACTGCGACGGCAAGGCCACGCCCGGCAAGTGCGATCGCGAGGACGACTGCTGCTATGCGCCCGACACGTCGTTGCACGGCAACAACGGACCACTCACCGCGGCGGTCACGCCCTATGTCGTCCTGCCCACCGATTTCGTCCAGCCCGGCCTGGAACTGGGGACGGTGGTGGCGGTCATCTACAACAACCAGATGACGTACGCCATCTTCGGCGACACCGGCCCGAACGACATCATCGGCGAGGCCTCTTATGCCTGCGCCGAACGGCTGGGCATCAATCCCAGCGCCAAGAACGGCGGCGCCCTGGGCGCCACCGTCACCTACGTCGCCTTCACCAAAGGAACGGCCTCGGTCCCCCAGGACGTCGAGGACCAGGACCAGACGAGGACCCTGGGCGAATCCCTGGCCAAGGAGCTGCTCGAAAAAAATCAGCCGTGACGGACGGGCACAGCAGTTGTGGCTGCGGGATTGACGGAAAATGCGGCTGGTCCCGGCGCATACTTTTCGCCGGGGAGACCGACGCGTGATTCGATCGGCTGGTCAATGCCTTCTTTTCGCCGCTTGTCTGTCGATGCTTTCGACGGGGGCCTGTTCGTGTTCGTCCGATCCGGGCAAGCCGGGTTCACCGGGCAGCGGCGGCAACAGCGGCACGGGCGGAGCCGGCGCTGGCGGCGGCGGCGCTGCTGGTTCGGGCGGCGCTGGCTCGGCCTCGGGCGGCGCCGGCGGCGGGGCCGTTGACACCGCGGCCTCGGGCGGCGCCAGCGGCACGGGTGGCGGCTCTGGCAGCGGCGGCGCTGCCGGCGACGGCGGCACCCTCAAGCCCACCGCCGCCGCCTTGAAGCTGGGCGCGGTGGCCACCTGGCGCGGCGGCGCGACGGCCGCCTACAGCATCATTCACGACGATCTCTGCGACGAAACCGTCGGTGGCGCCCTGAAATACGCCGAACCCGAACAATCGGCGCGCGGCATTCACGGCGGTTACGGCGTGATCACCAGCAAGTGCGATGACAGCGAGTGGACCCGCCTCAAGGAGGTGATCGCCCACGGCCACGACGTCTTCAATCACTCCACCACTCATCCCTGCATGACCAAGAACATCACGCTGGCGGAGTCCTGCGATCCCATCGCGCCGCTGTCCGACGATTTCACCGCCGAGATCGACGTCTCGACCACGACGCTGAAGAACAAGCTGGGCATTCCCATGGACTTCTTCATCTTTCCGTACGACGTCTGCGATCCGGCGGCCGTGGCGCGCCTCAAGACGCTGAACTATCTGGGCGCGCGCTGTGGCGCCAACCTCCCCACCACCAACACGGCGACCTTCGCCGACAGCTTCAAGCTGAACTTTGACGTCTGGGGCCCCGCCTACTCGACGTACATCACCGACCCCCGATGCGCCGGCGTCGTCCAGTACGTCACCACGCCCGACATGGCGCCCGCCGCCTGTCGCACGCTGATCTTGCAAAAGCTGGTCGACGACGCCATCGCCCAGAAAGGGTGGGGCATCCGCGAGGTCCACGGGTTCGTCGGCGATCCGATGGTCTGGGAGGCGCTGCCCCTGGACGAATACAAGGCTCACCTGGATTACGTGAAGGCCAGGATGGACGCGGGCGAGCTGTGGGCGGAAGGGCCGACGCCGGTGCTGCGCTATCGCTGGGCGCGCCAGTACTGCGCCGCCCCGACCCTGGGCGGCAGCACGCTGAAGTTCGGCGCGCCGTCGGCGGACTGCCTGCGCTATGGCACCGTGCTCAGTTATTTCGTGACCGCCACCGACGGCAGC
This sequence comes from Polyangia bacterium, assembly GCA_035577105.1. Taxonomy (GTDB): domain Bacteria; phylum Myxococcota_A; class Polyangia; order Fen-1088; family Fen-1088; genus DATKEU01. The sequence continues at coordinate 119 of DATLVT010000244.1, read as the reverse complement.
GATCCCACCACGCTGAAGGTGCAGCAGGCGGGCAAGACGTTGCCGGTGCGCCGCCTGGGCAAGGGCAGCTATGCCGTCGACGCCGATCCGACCAGGGGAGACGCAACCGTCGTACAATA
>DATLVT010000243.1:0-7834 GCA_035577105.1 Polyangia bacterium | reverse complement strand
CACCGGCAAGATCGCGCAAACGTCTGCCATGGCAAAAGATGCGGCGTCGTCACGTCGCTCCGGGCTCAACCAGCGATCGGTCAGCGCCTCGCGATAGCGCGCGCCGGCCGGCATGTCGGGCAGGGCCACGCGGGTGTCGTACCAGGCGTTGCCGACGGGACGCTCCTGGTTCTCCGCCAGGCGCGTGAACAACCGTCCGGTCACCGCCACCACGCGGCGCCCGCCCTCCCCGCGCGCGAACGCCACCACGTGTCGGTCGCGGCGCCCCGAGGCCGCGCACGGCTGGTACGTCGAGCCGGCGAAGGTTTCGGCGTGCGCTTTTCGCACCTGCAGCGCTCGCTGCAGCACGAACAGCTTGATGGCGCCGCTCTCCGGCCTGGCCAGCAGCGCGCCGGCCGTCCCCGCGGGATCGCTGGCCGCCTGCTCCTCCACCTGGGCCAGCAAGCTCTGCCGCCGCTGAAAATCGACGGGCCGGCGGTTGTCTGGATCGGTGAAGGAAAAGTCCCAGAGATCGCTGCCGGCATAGATGTCAGGGACGCCCGGGCCGGCCACCTTCAGCAGCACCTGGGCCAGGCTGTTCCACATCCCCGGACCGGCAATGCGCGCGGCGAATTCCGCCAGCGACGTCAGGAACGGGCCGCTGCGCACCGGATCCAGCAGCACGTCGACGAACGAGCTGACCGCCTGTTCATAGTCGGCGTCGGGATTGATCCAGCTGGTGCGCAGCTTGGCCTCGGCCATCGCCTTGCGGACGTAGGCGAGAAACCGCGGAACAAACTCCGGTTCGGCCTGCAGCCCGCCCAGTGGCCAGGCGCCCACCAGCGATTGATAGATGAAGAGCTCGATGGCGGCATCGACCTGTTCGGCGCCCGAAGAGTCGGCCCGATGCGCCTGATTCATCTCCCGCCAGTGCGTGACCGCCTGGCTCCATTCCTTGGCCACCTCGGACAGGACATGCAGGCGGGCGCGCAGATCTTCACCGCGCTTGGTGTCATGCGTGGCCGACGCTGACAGCCCGCCCGGCTGGATCTGGGCGCGGGTCTTATTGATGCCGTGAAAATCGGCGACCGTGATTCCCAGGCGATCCGGATCGCCGCCCACCTCGGCCAGCGACAGCAGCGGGAAGTACCGATAGAACGCCGTGTCCTCCACCCCCTTGGCCATGACCGGCCCGGTCAGCTGCTGAACGCGCAGGACGAAGTCACGGCGGGCGTCGCTCTCCGCCGGCGACAGCCCCTCCGGATCGCGCAGCAGCAGGACATCCTCGACGAATCGAAACAGCGATCGGTTGATCATCGGGTTGCGCCAGGCGGCCTGCTGGACGGCCCGGGCGATCACCTGCTGATCGCGCGCCGTCACCTCCTTGTCGTCGCGGGTCACGTAGGTCCGGTAGACCGGGAAGCAGGCCAGCACCTCGCGCAGGGCGCCCACCAGGCTGGCGAACGTGAAATCCCGTGTATAGCGATGCTGTTCGGAGATGGCGTCCAGCCGCCGCGCCAGGACCGTCAACTCGGCCGACAGCGCGGTGGCCAGGATCAGCCGTTTGCAGCTGTACGCGACGTCGGCGAAGGTCTGGGTGTCACCGGTCAGCTTGCGCCAGGTGTCGCGCAGCAGGGCGGCGTTGTCGGCGTCGACCAGGACGCCCGCGGTGGCGGCCAGGTGCTCATAGCCGGTGGTTCCGTCGCTGGACCATTCGGTCGGCAGCGATTCCGACAGCGAGACGATCTTCTCGACGACGACGTACGGCGCCTTTTGCCCGCTGCTGGCGCCCAGGTTGTAAAGGCGCTGCAGATAGCGCGCCGGCTCCAGCAGGCCGTCGACGTGGTCGACGCGAAATCCAGACACCCAGCCCTTCTCCAGCCAGCGCGCCGGCAGCTGGTGCACGACCTTGAATACGTCCTCGCGTTCGACGCGGATGGCCGCCAGATCGTTGATGTCAAAGAACCGCCGATAATTGATCTCGTGCGCGGCCACGCGCCAGTGTGCCAGACGATACGGTTGCCCCTCCACCAGGCGCTCCAGCTCGTCAAAGCTGCGCGGTTGACCGACGGTGCCATTGAAGGCCAGCAAGACGCCATCCAGGTCATGCCTTGTCGCCGCATTCGCTGTCTGCTGAGCGATGCGGCGGACCAGCGCCTCCCGTTCGTGACGACGGGCCCGGTGATCGGCCGGCGCCGTCGGCCAGTGACCCAGCGCCCGCAAGATGCTCTCCAGCTCGACCGCCTCCTCGGCTTCGGTGCCCAGGCGCTGCGACACCGACCGCCACAGAGGTTCCAGCAGCAGACGCCACGACCGCGGGTCCAGCGGCAACCGATTGTCGCCGTAAGACAGGCGAAAAACACCGTCGGCAAACTGCACCTTCAAGGCGCCGCGCTCCAGCTCGCGGCCGAACTGCTCGCCGAGGATCGGCAGCAAGACCTTGCCGGCCAGCTCGGGTTTGGGCGGCCCCCAGTCGATGTCGAAGAACTGGGTGGACGCGGCTCCCCGCCCATTTTCAAGGACGTCCTGCCACCGAGCATTGCCGGGATCGGAGATGCACATGTGGTTGGGCACCACATCGACGATGAGGCTCATCCCGCGCTCGGCCAGGGCGACCGCCAGCGCCTCCAGCTCCGTCTCCGTTCCCAGCTCCGGATTGAGACGGCTGTGGTCGACGACGTCGTACCCATGCTGGCTGTTCGGGCGCGCTGCCAGCAATGGTGATGCATAGACGTGACTGATCCCCAGTGACGCCAGGTACGGAATCAGCTCGCGCGCGCGGGACAGCGAAAACGCCTTGTTGAATTGCAGGCGGTACGTCGCCAGCGGCTTGCCGTCGCGCAAGCTATTACTGGCCGCCTGACCCGCCTCGTCCTTCATTCATCACCGCGCTGCCTCGGCGGGATACCAGAACTATGCCAGCGTGAGGATAGCCTGGATGGGCCTGGATCCAGGGCACGGTGCTACTTGCTGGTAACAAAAACAGACAGACACCCCCGCCGCCGTCACCGCGCCGTGACCATCACCTGAGACCAAAGGGCGATGGCCCAGGACCGGGGTCCTGGGCCATCGGCCAGTGGAGCTCAGAGACTCGAAGCGACGTTACTGCTTCGAGCTGCTGGTGTTGCCTTCGTCGCGATCCTGCCAGGGCTGGTTCGGTCCGGACGGCTGCTTGCCCGAACCTGCCGACTTACCCTTGTTCGGTTCATCGTCATAGTTGAAGTCCTGGCGGCGAGAGGGATCGTCCGGACGTGGGCGCATTCCGCCTCCGCTCTTGTCCGGAGAATTCCCCTGATTTTGATCCTGACGACGCTTATCGTTCTCGTTCGGCATGACGTCTCTCCTTCCGCCGTTTTGCGGGTGCTGTTTCTCTGTTCAGGTCTATCTTCACGGTGCGTGCCAACAGCGATGGCCGCGTCCTTCGGGCCTTTCCTGCCGTCGGCGACGGCGAATTGTTTCGCTCGCGTAACCAGTGTTACGCCGCCTGGAACCTTGTCTAATGTCGGGCGCTCCTTACTTTGACGCCCGGGGTGCCACAATGAAATTGCCCGGCGGCGGCCAAGCCACAGTCAAGAGTCTGCTCAAGACCCTCTATGACGAATACGACAACGACGGCGTGGCCGACAGCGCCGCGGCGCTGAGCTATTACTTCGTCTACTCGCTCTTCCCGTTCCTGTTCTTCATCGCCACGCTGGCCGCTTACATCCCTCGCGCCGGTTCGTCGGTGGCCACGATGCTGGACCGCATCCGTCCGCTGGTGCCAGGGGAGGCGATGAGCATCGTCGATCAGCAGGCGCGGGCCCTGATCGCCCAGCCGCGACCAAAGCTGCTGACCCTGGGCATCATCATCACCTTGTACGCGGCCTCGCGTGGAGTGGATGCCGTCCGCAAGGCGTTGAATCTTGCGTATGACGTCAAGGAGACGCGGCCGCTGTGGAAGACCGAACTGCTGGCGTTCGGGATGACCCTGGGCGGGGCCGTCCTGGTGCTGGCGGGCATCGCCATCCTGGTGGCCGGTGGCAGCGCCGGTTTCTGGGTGGCGCGGCACCTCGACATCGCCACCGCCTACGTCTTTGTCTGGAAATGGTTGCGCTGGCCGGTCACCGCCGCGCTGATCATGCTGGCGGCGGCGCTGGGCTACTATGTCCTTCCCGACGTCAAACAGCAGTTCAAGTTCATCACGCCGGGGTCGATCATCGGCACGCTGATGTGGTTGCTGACCACCTGGGGCTTCAGCCAGTACGTGTCTCACTTTGGCAACTACACCGTCACGTACGGCTCCATCGGCGGCGTGATCGTGCTGCTGACCTGGTTCTACATCGCCGGGTTCCTGTTCCTGATGGGCGGCGAGCTGAACGCCATCATCGAACACGCCTCCCAGTCGGGCAAGGCACCCGGCGCCCGCGCCGAAGGCGAGGCCGCGCCGCCGCCCAATCAGCGGCCCAGCGCCATGCCGGTCGGCGCCAGTGACAAGGCCAAGGTCGCCGAGAAGACCCCCGGCGGCGCCGCGCCCTCGCACGTCTAGCCGGGTTCGTCAGGTATCGCTGGGCCCAGACGGCGCCGGCGGCTCTAATCCTCGTCACCGTTGGAACGGAGCCGTTTCGTGTCGGCCGCCAGCTTTGCCAGACGTTCGCTGGCGCCGTGGTCGTTCTGCAGCGTCTCGAGGTCCATGGGCATCCGATACCGCCAGTTGGACGGATCGACGGTGCCCGGCTGGTTGATTCGATCGCGCGCGCCCATCGCGTCCTGAAACGACACCAGCGACAGATTCGATCCCGCCGAGAGGACCGCCCGCAGCAGAGCGTCCCGCACCTGGTCGCCAAAGGGCTGCTGGGGATCAAGCCCGGCCAGCGCCGGCACCTCGGCGATCAGGGCCGCGCGCTCTTCCGGTTTCAGGTGATCGTACCAGTCGGCGTTGCTGTCGGTGTCGTGCGTCGAGTTGGTCGCCACCGACAGCGGCGGCCACGACGCCGGATCACGATAGTGACCGTCCTCCTTCTCCCAGCGCAGCACCCGATAGCCGGGTATTCCCAGGCGCTCCAGCGACGGCCGCAGAAATGGCGGGAGGTTCCCCAGATCCTCGGCCACCACCTCACCGAAGTGGCGGAACAGGCGCATGATGCTCTCGCCCAGGCGAAGCTGGGCCGCCTCGTCGGCCGGCAGAAACCCGGTCTCCTTGCCGTCGCTGGAGCGGACAAAGGTCCGGTAGAACCCGGCCACGTGATCGATGCGCAGCAGGCTGAACAGCTCGCCCGCCCGTTCGGCGCGAGCGCGCAGCCACATGAAATCGGAGCTGCGCAGGGCGCCCCAGTTATAGGCGGGCAGCCCCCAGTCCTGAGCCTCGCCCCCAGGATCGACGGGTGGCGCGCCGACCCGCAGGTCCGGGCGAAAGAGCTGCCGGTTGCCCCAGACGTCCGCCGAATCAGCGGCCACGGTGAACGGGAGATCGCCCATGAGGTCGACCCCCGCGGCGCTGGCTTCCCGCCGCGCCTGTCGCCACTGTTGATCCAGCAGCCACTGCACCCAGGACGCCTCGAGAAGATCCTGGTCGCGCCGGCGGCGCACCTCTGCCACCGCGTCCGGCCGGCGATCGCGCAGGCCCAGCGGCCAATCCTGCCACGCCTTCTGCTGATCGGCGTGCAGCGTGGCGAACAGGACATAGTCGTCCAACCAGGTGCGCTGTTCGCGAATGAACATCGCCAGCTGGTGCCGGCGCGCGGTGCGCTTGTGCCAGTGTTCCTTCAAGAAATGTTCGAACGCCAGGTGAATGGCCGCCGCCTTGATGGCGCGCACCCGCGACCAGTCGACCAGCGGCGCCTGGTCCAGGGCGCGCAGCTCGTCCTGCATGGCCGGCGGCAGCGCGCCCCTCCCGCCGGCGGCGGCGAAGTCCTCGCACGCGTCCAGTGACAGGTAAACCGGATCCAGCGCGAAGGCCGAGCCCGCCGCATACGGGCTGGCATCGGGTGACGTCGTGGCGTTCACCGGGAGAAATTGCACGATCGAAAAGCCCGCGCTGTGCGCCCAGGCGGCGAAGGCTGGAATGTCGGCGATCTCGCCGATGCCCCATCCGTCTTTTCGCCGCAATGAAAAGAGCGGCATCACCACGCCGGCCCGCCGCTGTCGCCCCTCGCCCAGGGCGAACCCGCTGGTCCCCGACCAGGGCATCCCGGGCGCGTGGACCGCCGCCACACGCTCCGCGGCCGGCAACGTCCGGGCCGCCTGGTCCGACAGCGGCTGGCGCAGGATCACCATGCCCCGGGCCGCCACCTGGTATTCGCCCGACAGCGTCTGCGACTCGCCGGCCGGCTGGTCGCGCGCCGTGTCCAGCTCCAGCCGCCACTCCGCGCCTGACTGCCCGGCCGGCAGCTTGAACTTGACCGGCTCGTGGTGGGCGTTCAGCAACACCAGCAGGCCGTCGCCCACCAGGCGATTGCCCCGTTCGTCGGTCATGGCGATGGCGTCGCCGCCCAGCATGAACCCCAGCGACGACAGCAACGGCCGCTGCCAGTCGCGCGGTCGCATCTCCGTCCCGTCCGGACGCAGCCACGACAGATCCTTGGAGCGCGAGTCCCAGATGTAATCACCCTGGAAGAACCGGCGCCGCTGCAGCACGGGCAACTTGTGACGCAGCTCGATCAGCCGCTGCGTGAACGCCAGCAACCGCCGGCGCCGATCGTCCATCTTCCAGTCGACCCAGGAGATCTCGTTGTCCTGGCAGTAGGCGTTGTTGTTGCCGCCCTGGGTGCGCCCCATCTCGTCGCCCGCCAGCAGCATGGGGACGCCCTGGGCCATGAACAGCGACGCCAGCAGGTTTCGCTCCTGCCGCTCGCGCAGCTCGATGACCGCCGGATCATCGGTCTCCCCCTCGACGCCGTGATTCCACGACTGGTTGTCGTCGGCACCGTCGCGGTTCTCCTCGCCGTTGGCCTCGTTGTGCTTCTCGCCGTAGGTCACCAGGTCGTGCAGCGTGAACCCGTCGTGGCAGGTGACAAAGTTGACGCTGGCCTGCGGCTGGCGCCGCTCGCCCTGGTACAGATCCGCCGATCCGGCCAGCCGGTAGCCGATCTCCGACGCCAGGTTCTGGTCGCCCTTCCAGTAGCGACGGAGGGCGTTGCGAAAGCGATCGTTCCATTCGCGCCAGGGCGCCGGAAAATTCCCGACCTGATAGCCGCCCATCCCCAGATCCCACGGCTCCGCGATCAGCTTGACCCGCGACAGGACCGGGTCCTGGGTGATGATCTGAAAGATGGGCGCGTGCCGGTCGAACTCGCCCTGGCGCACGCGCCCGATGGTGGACGCCAGATCGAACCGAAAACCGTCGACGTGCATCTCGCCCACCCAGTAGCGCAGCGAATCGACGATCAGGCGCGCCGCCTCCGGGTTCGACGCGTTCACGCTGTTGCCGGCGCCGGTGAAATCCAGGTAGTACCGCTGCTCCGGCATCAACCAGTAAAACGACGCGTTGTCGATCCCGCGCAGGCTCAGCGTCGGGCCCAGGTGGTTGCCCTCGCCGGTGTGGTTGTAGACCACGTCCAGGATCACCTCGATGCCGGCGGCGTGCAGCGCCTTGACCATCATCTTGAACTCGGCCACCTGCGCGCCGGGCGTCTGGGTGCTCATGTAGCGCTGCTCGGGCGCGAAGTAGCCGAGCGTGCTGTAGCCCCAGTAGTTGCGCAGTGACTTGTCCTCGAGAAACCCGTCGTCGGCGAACTCGTGCACCGGCAGGAGCTCGACCGCGGTCACGCCCAGGTTCTTGAGGTGCGCGATCGCCGCCGGGTGCCCCAGGCCGGCGTAGCTGCCGCGCAGCGCCGGGGGCACCTCGGGGTGCTTCATGGTGAAGCCGCGCACGTGCACC
>DATLVT010000242.1:0-5030 GCA_035577105.1 Polyangia bacterium | reverse complement strand
CCCGAAGGTGGCAGCGTGTCTTTGGTCACCGGAACCGAGGGCGTCCCCTGGACATATATTTTCCACCGGGCGCTCTCAGTGAACTGACAGCAATCAAGGTCACCGAGGTGATGGGTCCTACACCCTCGGGGTTCACCGACTATTCACTGCTGTACGCGATCGAGCCCGCTGACCTGTCGCTCAAGGTGCCGGCGTCAGTGCGCTTGCCCTGGGCGATCCAGTTGCAGGAGGGCGTCACCTTCTCGGTCAATCCGGCGCTGGCGATCTACAGCTCGCGGTCAGCGGCCGTCGGTTTCGAGAAGCGGCCCGACAGTTACACCAACGCGGGTTTCAACCAGGCCTCGCTGGATCGGCTTGGTTACCTGTTCGCCGGCTATCCGGCGTCCCTCGATCCGCCCGAGTGCACGACGCCCTGACCTGGGCCCGGCCGCCTTGACGCAGGCGGCTAATATCGTCAGGACCCGAAAAATTTCTCGCACGCGGATCGCGCGCCGCGGGTTCAATCACCCGGGGACTTGTCGGACGACGACCTCACAGCGCTCTATCGGAGGTACGGACCGGTCATCTACGCCCGGTGCCGTCGCTTGCTGATCGACGAGGGGGCGGCGGAGGACGCCACCCAGGAGACATTCATGCGCGTCCATCGACACATCGAACAGGCGCCGGACGTTCGTGAGGCGCTGGCCTGGATCTATCGAATCGCCACCAACTGTTGCTTGAACGAAATCCGCGCGCGACGCTTGCGTCCGGAGCCCCGCGAAACCCTGCCCGAGCCCGCGCTGTCCGCGGCTGACGCGTCTTTCGAGAACCGCTTTGTCGATCAGGAGCTGGTGCGGCGCCTGATCGGGCGCGCCGGCAGCAAGTTGCAAGGTCCGGCCTGGCTGTATCACGTCGACGGACTGGAACAGGAAGACGTGGCCCGGGTGCTGGGACTCTCGCGCCGCACAGTCGCCGCTCGCCTGAAAGCGTTCACAGCCAACGCGCGCAAGTTCTTGCGGAGGAATGGCCAATCATGAGCGCTCATCTCTCGTCATTCGAGATCGACCTGCTGGATCTGGAGGCGCTGCCCGACGAAGCACGGCGAAGCGTGGAAGCGCACCGGGCCGCGTGCGCGCGCTGCCAGGCGACCATCGAGGAGGCCCGGGCCCTGAAGGTCCAGTTTGCCCGCGAGGTTCTGCCCCGGACCATCGACGCTGTGGCGGCGCGACGGCGGCCGCGCGCAGAAGCCGCGCGGCCCAAAAGCTGGCGCTGGCTGGCGGGCGCTGTCGGCGCCGCTGCCCTGGCCACCGCGGCGTTGGTGCTGGTCATTGTCGTTCCCAGGCACCATCTGCCCGGGCAGATGGCCGCGGCTGATGATGGGCCTGCCGTGTCGTTGAAGGGCGGGCCTTCCTTGCGGGTCTTCGCGCGCCGCGACGGGCAGGTGTTCGCGGTGCACGACGGCGCGCACCTGCGTGGCGGCGACGAGGTTCGCTTCGTCGCGCAACCGGCCGGCCTTCCCTATCTGTTGATCGCGTCGGTGGACGGCGCGTCCAAAGTCAGTGTCTACTACCCGTACGATGGTGCGGAGAGCGCCAGGATGAGCTCCGAGAAGGCCACTGAATTGCCGGACAGCATCCGGCTGGACGCCACGCTGGGACCGGAGCGGGTGTTTGCTCTCTTCTCGCGGGCGCCGATCACCGCGGCCGACGTTCGCGCCTCTCTGGCGGCGGTGGCCAGGCGCGGGCCGGCGGGTATCCGCGCCGAGGTGACGCCGCCGATTCGCGCTGATGCCGCCCTGACGCTGCTTTTCGAGAAGGATCCGCTTTGAAGCTGGCGGCGGCCGCGCTGGCCGTGACGGCCCTTTGTTTTGCCGCCGCCGGGACGGCCGTCGCGGAGACACGGCGCATCGCCGTGGTGGTCGGCAGCAACGTTGGCTCCGGGGTGCAGGCGCCCCTTCGCTTCGCCGAGAACGACGCCGGCAAGCTGGCGGCCGTGCTCACGGAGTTGGGTGGCCTGCCAGCCGCGGATCTCTTCCTGCTGCAAGGCCAGACGCTGGCGTCTCTGCGCGCCACTTTGCGCACCGTCGCCGACCGGGTGCTGGCCTGGCGCCGTCAGGCGAACACGCGGGTCGTCTTGCTGTTTTATTTCTCCGGCCACTCGGACGGACAGGCCCTGGAGATCGGGCACGACCGGTACCAGTTTGGTGAATTGCGACGCTGGCTGACCGCCACCGGCGCCGACGTGCGCCTGGCCATCGTCGACACGTGCAAGAGCGGGGCGCTGCTGGCCGTCAAGGGCGCCACCCGCGCACCGGCCTTCGATATACATCTGGCCAGCGATCCCGACAGCACAGGAGAGGTGCTGCTGACCTCCAGCGCCGCCGACGAGAACGCCCTCGAATCGCGGGAGATTCGCGGCTCGTTCTTCTCTCATCATCTGGTGTCGGGGCTGCGCGGCGCCGCTGACAGCTCGGGCGACGGTCAGATCACGCTGGCCGAGGCCTATCAGTATGCGTTCGTTCACACGGTGTCTGCCACCGCTGCCACGCTGGCGGGGCCGCAACACCCCGCCTTCGACTTCCGCCTCTCTGGTCAGGGCGAGCTGGTGCTGACCCAGCTGGCCCGCCCGTCGGCCATCATCGCGATTCCCGGCGGGTTTGATCGAATCTTGGTCGCCTATCCAAAGCGTGATCAGATCGTCGCCGAGCTGACCGTCGGGTCAGCCGATCGGGTCGCGGTGGCGCCAGGGGCCTACGCGCTCTATGGATGGCGCGGCGGTCAAACCTTTGCCGCTCGCCTGACGGTCGCCGCGGGCGAGGCTCGCCTCGTACGCGCGGATGAATTCGCACCGTTCGCGTCTCTGGACGCCCAGGCCAAGGGTGAAGAGTCCGCAGGCGTACTTTCTGCCACGCCCGCGCCGGCGCCCGAGGCGTTACCGTCTCGGCAACGCCTGCAGCTTCTGGTCGCGGGCGGCGCTGACCGGAGCATCGCCAGCAGCCTGGGCGCCCTTCCTGCGCTGCGATTGTCGATGCGGGGGGCCGGCCGGCGCGCGGCGATGGTGACGCTGGACGTGGGGTCTGGTCGCGGGTCGGACTTTCGCGAGACCCGAGCGGCCTTGCTGGGCGGCTTTGCGCTGGCGCGCCAGCAGGGCCGCGGCCGTCTGTTTGCCGCCGTCGAGGCCGGGGGTGGTCTGGCTTTTCAAGCGGCCGATCATCAGGCCCTGCGCTGGACGGCCGGTGCGACGGCGGGGGTGGCGGCGGGCGCTTCCTGGCGCGTGACGGATCGATTGGCCCTGGCCATCGAAGGGCATGCGCCCGTGACCGTGATCCGGCGCGACGATCGGCTGGCTGCCGCCTTTCTTCCCGCGGCCTGGCTGGGCGTCCTTCTTGATCTCTGAGAGAGACGAAGAAAAGTTGCACGCGATGTTTGCCCGGCGGGTGTTAGGAGCATGACCTTCAAGAACCACGTTCACGCCTTGGCTATTGCGGCCGCGACAGCGTTGGTCTCGCCGATGTTCGCCTGTGGCAGCGGTGTCTCGCTGAACCCGGGAGGAACGGGGGGCAGCGGCGGCGCTGCGCCGGCTGACGCGGGCAGCGGCGGCGCTGTGCCGGCTGACGCGGGCAGCGGCGGCGCTGCGCCGGCTGACGCGGGCGGCGACCTTTCGACGCAGATGCTGGTGCCGACGCCTGTTTCCGTCGCGGGCTGTCCCTGTGCGCCGGGCGGCGGGGTTGATGTTCTGTCCTGCGGAGCACCCTGGCCATCTTCGTCGGGGCGGGGCGCGCCCGACGCGGTGGTGACTCCCGACGGACGCACCGTCGCCATGAACCGTTGCGTTTTGAACGCCAGCGGCGGTTGTGGTCACGCGCTGTACCTCTGGAGCAAGGCCGACGGAACCACCCGGCTGGCCGACGAGGCCTGGGTCTTTGCCCTCAGCCAGGACGGCAGCGCCGTCCTCGCCGAACGCGATCCGTCGGAGGCGGGCCGGGTGTTCCTCTGGAAGGGGGGCACCGCCGTCGATCTCCCCTTCGCGGCGGCGGCCACTCACCTGCTCAGCGCCGACGGAAGCGTCGTCGTCTCGAAAGACGAGACCAACGTCGGCACGGCCCAGGCAGCGCGCTGGACTTCGGCCACCGGACTGATCAGGCTGGGCGATCTGGCCGGTGGGCCTGAGTTCAGCGAGCCGCTGGCCATGACCGCGGATGGCTCGACGGTGGTCGGCTATGGCAATACCGCCGTCGGGCAAGAGCCATTCTTGTGGAGCGCGGAGACCGGAAAGATGATCGACCTGGGCATCTTGCCGAATGCGCCCCCCTCGGGTGTTCAGACCGTGGCACATGCCATCAGCGGCGATGGCAAGACCGTGGTCGGGACGGGCGCGAGCTATGCGGGGACGGTGATCTTTCGCTGGACCGCCGCCACCGGGATGGTGAGCCTGACCAAAGTCTTCCAGAGCGCCATCGGGCAGTCGTCGTATTTCTTCTTCTGGTCGCCGCCGCTGTTGGTGAGCGCCGACGGGACCACTGTGAGCGGCACGGAGGCGGGCAGCGATCCCCTGACCCCGATGGCTTTCCGGTGGACCCAGTCCGAAGGTGTCGTCGCCCTGTCCCCCGGTGGCGCCAGTATCGTCCGCGGCGCAAGCCGGGACGGCGCTCGCATCCTGGGAAGTCGTCTCACGGCGAACGGAGTTCCGGGGCCACCGGCGCCCTTGGGGCCGCCGCCCACCCACGCCCCCTTCATCTGGGACAACGGCCATGGCAGCCGCGATCTCGCCGAGCTGCTTGCGCAGGGAGGCGCCAATCTTTCGGGCGTCGTCCTGGGCGATCCGATCGCCCTGTCGGCCGACGGCACCACGGTGGTTGGCCACGCCACCTGCGGCTCTTCCGAGATCATTTTTCGGGTCACCCTGCCGGACTAGAGACCGGATCAAATTAGGCTACTAAGAAAAAGACGAAGGGTTTGGATCCCTTAGAAAAAAGGGGATCGACGTAGATCTCGGATCGTGATCAAACGGTTCCAGGAGGGAACCGATGGATGCGATCTGGACGACTGAGA